>DKBM01000094.1:0-5871 GCA_002451215.1 Proteobacteria bacterium UBA6900 | reverse complement strand
AGGGCAAGCTGCCGCTGTGCGCCGAGATGTGCTCCACCAAGGCGCTCATCGCAGGCGATGGCGACGTCGTGGCCGACATCTACCGCAAGCGTGTGCTGAAGCGCGGTGGCCGGCCGCAGACCTGGGGCTGGGAAACGGCGTACAAGGGCTGAGGACGGGCATCCACCGTCACCGAGACGATTGAAGAAGGAGACGCCATGCAAGCCGCGCTGCGCATTGTCGCCGCAAGTATGATTGCCGTTGTGCTGGGTGTGATCGTCGGTTGCGGCGAGTCCACCAAGGTGACGCTGGCCAAGCCCGGCGTGTACAAGGGCGCCAAGGACCCACTGGTCGAGAAGCAGCGCGATCCGAAGCAGCAGGAGGCACTGGTTACGCGCTTTAACCTGGTGCAGACCGACCGCTGATGGAGGCCAAGCAGATGTCGCGCATCGTGTATCTCGGTTTGGCAATCCTGGCGTTTGGGTTGGTCGCCGGGTGTTCGAAGCCTGCGACCACGCATGGCGGTGCGATCGAGGGCACGAACGCCGCGGCCAAACAGAGCTGGGAGAAGCCGCGCTCGGCCGAGGAGCTCGATCAGCTTCGCAATCGCCTCGCACACACGCAGCGCGACAACTAGTGCGCGCAATCAAGAAACAGGAGAATGCCATGGCAACGAAACCGGCAAGCCCGCAGGCAAGACGCTCCCGTCGGCGCAGGATCGCCGTATGGAGCCTGGTTACCATCCTGGCTGGCGCGCTGCTGTTGCCGCTCGGTGGGTACGTCTATGTGAACGTTGTCCAGGCCGCGCCCGCCCAGGCGCCAGCGGCGTCCGCTGCGGAGCAGCAGACCAACCCGCGCGCCAATTACTGGCGGGCGGTGCGTGACGGATTCCAGGGCTACACCGCGGCCTCTGGGCCGTACACAACCAACGTGTTGATCCAGAACGGTGGCCAGAACTGGCGTCAGCTGCGTAACGGGCCGGTGGCGAGCCTGCTGTCGTGGCTGATGGCGCTGATGGTTCTCGGTCTCGGTGCGTATTACATCTTGCACGGGCCGGTAAAGGTCTCCGAACCCCTATCTGGACGCACGGTCGAGCGCTTTACCTACAATGAGCGCGTTTTGCACTGGTATACGGCAGTGCTGTTCATTCTGCTGGCAATTACTGGTTTGAGCCTGATGTTGGGGCGCGAGCTGCTGATCCCGTGGATGGGTCTCAAGGCCTTCGCGGCTTATGCCAATATAACTGTCGTGGTTCACAACTATCTCGGGCCGCTGTTTATCGTCGGGGTCGTGCTGGAGATTTTGATGTGGGCGCGTATCGCAATCCCGAACAAGGTTGACGTCGAGTGGTTCAAGGCGGGCGGGGGCTATTTCGGCCATGCGCATCCGAGCGCCGGCAAGCTCAACGCCGGTGAGAAGATCTTCGTTTTCTGGACCGCCACGGTCGGCATGGGGATCCTTATAAGCATCTCTGGTCTTGTACTCGACTTCCCCAATCTCGGATTCACCCGCGAGACGATGCAGAATGCCAACCTCATTCATGGCATCGCGGCGATCATCTATGTCACCATCATCCTGATGCATATGTACCTCGGTTCGATTGGCGTGCATGGCGCGCTTGATGCCATGACCTCGGGGCGCGTCAGCGTCGAGTGGGCCAAGGAGCATCATGACCTGTGGTACGAGGAAGTGAAGGGCACCGCCGGGAGGGACGAGGGCAAGTCCGCAGGTGGAGTCCCGCGAACCGCCTAGATGTCGATACAGGTGCGGTACTTTGCTTCCCTGCGTGAGCGCCTGGGGCGCACGCAGGAAACCGTCGACGCTGTTTCGGCCGCAACGGTGGCCGATCTCTGGTCACATGTCGCGGCCGGCGCGCCGTGGCCATCCAATACCCTTGTCGCGGTGAACCACGAGTACAGCCACGCCGGCCAGCGGCTGCGCGACGGCGACGAGGTGGCATTCTTTCCGCCCGTGACCGGAGGCTGACATGCGGGTCGAGCTGCGTGACGATGCGTTCGATCCCCTCGCCGAGCTGGCGCGCTATCAGTCCGAGGCGCTGGCGGGCCGCACCGATTTCGGTGCGCTCGCCAGCTTCATCGGCACGATGCGCGACTTCAATGAGGGCGAGACTGTCTCGGCCATGACGCTCGAGCACTATCCGGGCATGACCGAGGCCCACTTGCGCCGTATCAGCGAGGAAGCTGCGCGGCGCTGGGAGATCCTCGAGACACTTGTCATTCACCGGGTTGGCAGCGTAGGACCGGGTGAGCCGATCGTGCTGGTGGCGGCCTGGTCGGCGCACCGGGCGGCGGCGTTTGATGCCTGCCGGTTCCTGATCGAGGAACTCAAGTCCCGTGCTCCATTCTGGAAGCAGGAGCAGCGCAGCGGCGCGACGCGTTGGGTCGAACGCAATACCGCCGTGGTGTGAGTCCCGGCGCGCGCTTTCGCCGCACGGCATTGATCGGACTAAGCCTGTGCTGCGCCGCGGGTATCGCGTGCGCCCAGCCGGGCAGTGACTGGGTCTCAGCGATCGTCAAGCGTGACCTTGACCGCATCGAGCAGCTCCTGCCCGATACCGACGACGTCGACGAACCCACGGAAGACGGACGCACGGCCCTGATGCTCGCTGCCGGTGAGGCGCGTCATGAACTCGTCCGGGCGCTGGTGGTGCGCGGCGCCTCAATCAATGCGCGCAATGTGCGCGGCGGCAGCGCCCTCATGTACGCGGCGACCAGCGGCGATGAAGCGTCGGTGGCGCTGTTACTGGCGCGTGGCGCTGAGGTCAACGCCCGCGCCCGCAACGGCTGGACGGCGCTTACGCTCGCCTCAGCGCGCGGTTTCGATAACATCGTGACGACACTGCTCGCGCACGGCGCCGAACCCAATGCCGCGGATATTTATGGCTGGACGCCGATCATGCGCGCGGTGCAGGCCGGACGGTTGAAGGTCGTGCGGGTACTGGCGGCGAATCAACGAGTCGAGGTCAATGTTGCTGACGAGAACGGCCAGACGGCACTGCATCACGCCGCCGCGCAGAATGAACTTGAGATCGCCCGGGTTTTGCTGGCTCACGGCGCGCGGCGCGACTCTCGCGATCGCGCCGGCCGAACGCCCCGAATGATTGCGGAGACTGCCGGCCATAAGGAGCTGGCGGTGCTGCTGGGGCGAACGCGCGAGCCATAGGCGGCGCGGGTTTTAGCAACGCATCTGCTGTCCGGAGTATTCGGCGAGTGGCATGACGGTCACGGTGCCAGAGACTGCGGCGCGAATGTCGCGGGTGCCGTGGTCGAGCGCGAGCCGGAAGCCGAATTCGCGGAAGAACCGCTCGAACATCTCGCCGCCATAGGTGCCGACGGCATAGAGCGCGCCGTCATGCTTGTCCTCTTCGAGCACGATCGCAGCAAGCGGCTGTTTCGCCGGGCCGCCCAGCACCCGTGCTCCCTGCGCCGGGTCGTAGACGCTCTTCTCCGAACAGCAGTAGATTACCTGAGCCCGTTCCACAGGCTGCTCGGCACTGTTGCGGAAGTTCACGCGCTCGTGGCGATAGTTGATGAAGCTTATGGCCTTGGCCGGGTAAGACATCTTGTGCGCGCAGATCGCCGAGAACGCGACCACCGATCGAGCGGGACCAACACCACCCGGCCATCGGTACGTTTCGCCGATTTCAGTCTTTAGCTCGGCAGGGGTCGTCGCATGCCCGAGGTTCAGTAGAAAACAGGGCGTGGTGACGAACGGATAATTGAAGACGTAGTTTTCGCCAACCGCGAGCGTCTTTGCGTTAATCGGGTGATCGCCCGCGTCCACCAGCCGGACCCGCTGGTAGCGGTGCAGGCGCGCGTCGGGCTGGGCGAGGAGGCCGGGATTTGCGCCGATCATGCCGAGCGCCGAGGCGCACAGCCGGACGAAGCCACGGCGGCTAATGGGGGAACCGGATCCCACGGGCAACCTCCCGAACGCGGTGTTGACCAGAATTATTGAAGCAGAAGCTGCTGCGCGTGGCAAAAACACCGGGGGTCTGCTATTTCGCGCCCGGACAGACGGTAATCACCTAGCGGTGGGCGGGTACTGCGGGGCTCGGTGCGGCGCCGGGGCACAATCCGTTCTCTATCCGCATGGCGGACCGGGATCAAAAATCGAGGCGATATCCGAGCGAAAAGTAGTTGCGCGTCAGGTCCTGGGTATCGGTTGCGCTGGTGATGTTTGTCTTCTCAAGACCGTATTCCGCCTCAAGGGTCGTCCGCTCGCCCCATCGGTAACTCACGCGAAGTGTCGGACCCCATATGGTCATGTCGCGTAATTCCTCCGCCTGCACGTAATAGCGAAGTCCCAGGTCTGTGGTCCAATTGTTCTTTATCAGCAGGCGATTGCTGAATGACACCGACTTCCCGGTATAGGACTTGCTGTCGAGATAGCTGAAGCTCAGCACCGAGATGTCGCGACCCGTCATGACGCCCGTGCCGATTCCCTGGACCGTATAGATCAAGACGTTCCCGGTGCCCGGATTGGCGGGCAGCGCGCCGCTGGCCGGTGTCGCTGAGATATTATAGAGCTTGACGTCGCCCCCGAGCTGCCACTTCTTGGTGAAGTTGTGCGTCAGTCCGATCATGGCAAGATCCGACGTGGGCGTACGGTCCTCCGCCTGCTGCTTTAGCTGCTCCTCGGACTTGGTTTGCAGCTGCGATTTGATGGACGTGTCGGTCTCCCCGATCAACGCGTTCGACATCTGCAGGGGCGGCGCCATGCGATGATCAAGCAGCAAATTCGCGTTGGTTGCGTCGGTGAACTGCCAGGTACCCTGCAGCATGAAGATGTTGAGCGTGCCGAAGTAGAGGTCGTAGTCGGTCAGTGCCATGAGTGAGCGTTTTGGATCGAAATAACGCAACTCCGCGCCGACCGCCTCGCGGTCGGTAATTCCGTCGATGGTCTGGTGTATGTAGTAGACGCTGCCGTTCCAGTGTTCCGCGAAGGTACCGATGTTCAGGCTCGTTCCCCAGAAGGCACGATCGGAATTGATGGGGTTGTAGTCAGCCGGCGTTCCGGCCACGATGTTTGCGCGCCACTTGGGCAGGAAGTTATATCCAGCCGAGAGCCCGTCGAAGCGGCTAAGCACGCCGCCGGCGTTGCCGGGCTGGCGCCCGAGGCGCGCGCCATACTCGTATGCCGAGTTGCGCAACTCATAGTAGGCCGCGTACAGGCGGTTGGTGTCATCGCCGTTCTTCAGGAAATTCAGGGAGTAGGTGTCGCGAAGCACCACGCGGTTATCGTAGTCGCCGCGCCGCATGCGGCCGTTTAGATCGATGCTCGAGATCAGTGAGTTCTGGTCCGTAGCCGTGAAGCTGAACTGGTTCTGAATCGGGCCAACCTGGGTTGTCGTGTCGGTCTTGGTCGCGCCGTTGTAATAATACTGTGACCAGCTTCCATAGGCCGTGGTGATGTCGCGATTGCGCCGGCTCGCGGTCTTCAGGTCGGGCGTTTCGGCAGGGGCTTCCAGGTTGGCGAGCCGCTGGCGAACGCGGTCGGACCCCGGCCCGGTTGCATAGAGCTTGAGATAAAGTTCGTACTCGCGCTTGGCCCTCGTTTTCTCTCCCAGGCGTTCGTGCGCAACGCCGATCAGTTCCTGTGCCTCCTGCGACTGGCGATTCGGCGGCAGGCGCAGGATCTGGTCGAGGAGCTGGATGGCGACGATATTGTCGCCGCGGGTCAGCGCATCGCGGGCTCGATCGAGCAGGCTCCTTGCTTCCGCCTCGACCGCCGGCGTGCCGGCGACCGCGACCACAGGTGCCGGCAACGGCCTCTCGGCGGAAACGGTGGACGGGGGCCCGGAAGACGGTACAGCCGCAACAGCGGTATCGGCCGCGCTAGCCGCCGCCCCGGCAGCGGTTCCGGCAGCGG
>DKBM01000025.1:0-2759 GCA_002451215.1 Proteobacteria bacterium UBA6900 | reverse complement strand
TCGCGCGCCTGGGCGGCGACGAGTTCTGCGTGATCTATCCGTACACGCCGCTCACGCACGCTTACTCCTATGCCGAGCGTCTGCGCAAGCAGTTGCCGCGCGAACTGAAATTGCCCAAAGGAGTCGTACATTCGCTACGCTGGACTGGCGGCATCAGTGCCATGAGTAACGCCGACAGCAAGTTCGACGAAGCCCTTTGGCGTGCCGACCAGGCGCTGATGCGGGCCAAGCAGGCTGGGCGCAACAATACGCAGCTCGAGGCAGTCGGCACGCACCCACCGGCAGCGCGATCCGGATCGCTCACGTAGCGCTCTGCGCGCACTCCGTTACGTTTCTGAGACACTTGGCTGTCGCAGTCGGTTGGCCTGCACCAGTCGTTGTCTTACACTGACGTCCTTTCCGACGCCCATCGCCGCCTGCCCCATGCCCCGCCCTGCCATGGCTTCANNCCCGAGCTTGTGAAGGCACTGGCGCGCGGTCTGACGCGCGCAGGCTGCGACGTGGTCGACATTGGGTGCGTACCGACCCCGGTGCTGTACTTCGCCACCCATTTTCTCGGCACACACTCGGGTATCAGTGTCACCGGCAGCCACAACCCACCAGACTACAACGGCCTGAAAATCATGCTTGCCGGCGAAACGCTCTCGGGCGAGGCGATCCAGTCGCTGCGCCAGCGCCTGCTCGACAATCGCCTCGCGCAGGGCGATGGCATGGTCGCGCAGGACGACGTGCGCGAGGCTTACCTCGCGCGAATCACTTCGGATGTGAAGCTCGCGCGCAAGCTCAAGGTCGTTGTCGACTGTGGCAACGGCGTGGCGGGCGAGCTCGCTCCGGAGCTGCTGCGCCGTCTTGGCTGCGAGGTGACCGAACTCTACTGCGAGATAGATGGCCGATTCCCCAATCATCACCCCGATCCTGCGCATCCCGAAAACCTCGAGGACCTGATCCATACTGTCACCACCGGCAACTACGACGTGGGCCTCGCTTTCGACGGCGACGGCGACCGACTCGGCGTCATTTCCCCGGACGGCCAGATCATCTGGCCCGATCGCCAGCTGATCCTGTACGCGCGCGACGTGCTGTCGCGCCAACCCGGCGCCGAGATCATCTATGACGTGAAGTGCTCGCGCACCGTCGACGCCGCGATCCGCGAAGCCGGTGGTCGGCCCACCATGTGGAAGACCGGACACTCCTTAATAAAGGCCAAACTCAGGGAATCCGGGGCACCGCTAGCCGGCGAGATGAGCGGCCATATGTTTTTCAAGGAGCGCTGGTACGGCTTCGATGACGGGCTATATACCGCCGCCCGTCTGCTCGAGATACTCGCGCGCGAATCACGATCAATCCGCGAGGTATTCGCGAGCCTGCCGAACACCGTGAACACGCCGGAGCTCAACGTGAAGTTTGCCGAGGGTGAGCACTACGCTGCCATGAAGGAACTGATTGCCGCTGCCAGCTTTCCGGATGGCACAACCACAACCATTGACGGTCTGCGGGTAGATTTTTCGGACGGCTTCGGCCTTGTGCGCCCCTCCAATACCACGCCGGTATGGGTCTTGCGCTTCGAAGGGGACAATCCTGTTGCGCTCATGCGCATTCAGGAACGCTTCCGCGACCTGATCCTGCGGGTCCGCCCCGGCATCATGCTTCCCTTCTAGAGCGCCCGGTCTTCCGTCGAGCACGCGTCTTGCCCCAACTGCGAGGCTCGCACTCCGCGCTTGCGCTGTACGCTCCGGGACCACCAATCCCAATTTGGTCTTCCGCCAGTCCGCGTCGGGCCCGCTCAATCCACGCCGGGTCGATCCGCAAGCAACGGCAGGAAGAACCGTTTGGCAAGCCCTATGGCTTGCGACAACGACAACACGCTATTGCACTCCTGTGAGACCGCCTGCCAGCTGGCGGCGTGCGAGGCACTACAAAAGAACAACATCTCCCGGCACAGCGAGTGCGCGGCACAGCCACCAGTCGCCTGCCAGGCAATGCCAACGTGTAAGTCCCGCAGCAGATGCGCGGGTCTGATGCGCTGATCATCCTGTGCGAAACTGAGCGGCGCAGCGCAGGTGTGGCAGCGCGACTCGATCCGCGTGCCGAGATTGAACATCGGTCCTATGGCCAGCGCATCCACCGCGCACATGGCGTACCTAGTGCGACCATCCAACGTTACGCGATGTGCGGTGATCTCGAGCGTAATGGGATAGGCGCCCACAATCCTCCCCCCACCGTTCACCACAACGAGATCCGCGGCCCGCAGTTGTTCGAGCGCCGCCGCACCATCCCCCACACCGGCCTCAACCAACAGCGCAGCAAGCGATGGCGATTCACCCTTGATCGCAAGCCAGCGCAAGATTGCGCGGTGCAGCGCACGGAACGGCGGGTCGAGCTCGGCTTGGCGCGCGGCAAGCGGCAGGAGGGAATTGAGACAAACAAGCGCCTCTTCCACTGACAGGTAATGCGGCGTCGCTTGAGAATTGTTCACGCTCGACATTTAGCACAGGCGTGGGCCGCCGCCTATTCTCGTCTACTGTATTGACTGCCTGACGTGCTCGAACACGCCTCAACCTGCGAGGTTTCGTGTTCCCCGCGGCCGGTGCCGCGCATTTCTCCGTGCAGTGCTATTTGTCGGGTGCGCACCACCCGGTTTCAGACTAACATTTGCGCATGGAATTCTTTGCCACATCAATTATTTCCGCCACGGCTGCAGATCTGCAACGCCGCCTGACGATCAGCGAATTACCGCGCTGGTGTGCTTCCGTCGAAAC
>DKBM01000045.1:0-11521 GCA_002451215.1 Proteobacteria bacterium UBA6900 | reverse complement strand
TTCAGGAACTCGGGATTGCTGACTACATCAAAGGGGACATCCGCTCCGCGCTTCTTCAGCTCTTCCTTGATGGCGGCGCGGACCTTGTCTGCCGTTCCAACCGGCACGGTCGACTTGTCCACCACTACCGCATATTCCGTTATCTGCTTGCCGATCTCGCGGGCCACGGCAAGCACGTACTGCAGATCCGCGGAGCCGTCCTCTCCCGGCGGAGTGCCAACCGCGATCATGTACGCTGGCGCCTGCGCCACGGGGTCGGCGAGAGAGGTCGTAAACTGCAGCCTTCCGGCCTTGGCATTGCCCAGCACGATCGACTCCAGGCCGGGCTCGTATATCGGCAGCACGCCGCGCTTTAATCCATCGATCTTTTTCTGATCGATGTCGACGCAGATCACGTTATTTCCCATTTCGGCGAAACACGCGCCTGTCACGAGTCCCACGTAACCGGTACCAACGATTGTCAGTTTCATATCAGCGAGACGTCCTGAACGCTATTGCGATGTCGTAAAGGTCTAGAAGGGTAGCATGAGCGTGCTGACATCGTGGCGGCGCGACAGAACTTTAGCCGACCTAGCTCCGAGAATAGGTATTCCGCACACACACGCTGATCAGGCAGTTAGTAAACTGACCGCTTCGCTCGCCGGCACCGAACAATGCTCCGGCACCAACGCAAGCAAGGCAACGCGAATCTGCTCCTCACTGCCGACCTGCACGCTCCCACGCAAGGCGACCAATCCCGATTCGAGAGCGGCGCTGTCGATGGAACGACTCGAAGCCAGCATTAGCTTGCTGTGCGCTGTCGGTTGGAATTGCTCGCCGCTGTGAAAGAGTTCCTCGTACAACTTCTCTCCCGGCCGAAGTCCGGTATACACGATTTCGATATCGTCGCCCGGGCGCTTTCCAGAAAGCAAGATCAACTGTTCCGCGAGATAGGAAATCTTGACCGGCTCGCCCATGTCGAGAACAAAGATCTCGCCGCCTTTCCCAACTGTAGCGGCCTCGAGAATCAGCTGGCTGGCCTCGGGAATCGTCATAAAGTACCGAGTAATGTCCGGATGCGTGACCGTGACGGGTCCGCCACTCGCGATCTGCTCCTGGAACAGCGGGATGACGCTCCCGTCGGAACCGAGCACGTTGCCGAAGCGCACCGTGACGAATCTGGTCTTCGAGAATTGAGCCAGATGCTGGCAGTAAATTTCCGCGACTCGCTTGGTTGCACCCATGACGTTGGCCGGATTGACCGCCTTGTCGCTCGAGATCAACACGAAGGTTCGAGCGCCGTGCACGTCCGCGCTATCGGCAACGACCTGCGTACCCAACACGTTGTTCAACACCGCCGGCCGTGCCTGGTGCTCCAGCAATGGTACGTGCTTGTAGGCCGCTGCGTGGAACACAACCGAGGGCCGATGTTCGCGCATGACAGTATCGACGCCGATGCGGTCGCTCACATCCCCCAACACCGATTCCAGCACCAGCTCCGGGAACAGCCGGCGCAACTCGAGGTCAATCTTGTACAGACCGAATTCACTGCGCTCAAAGACGATCAATTTGGCCGGCTTAATACGTGCCAGCTGACGACAAAGCTCCGAACCGATGGATCCACCGCCGCCGGTGACGAGAATGGACTCGCCGGTGAGGCCACCGGTAATGGCATTCCAATCGAGCGTGACCTTTTCGCGACCGAGCAGGTCGTCGATGGTGACGTTGCGAAGTTCCTTGACGCCGACATTGCCGCTCACGAGATCATGAAATGGCGGCAGAGTGCGAACTGCCAAACCAGCGCGCTCGCAGATTGCGACGATCCGCCGCAACTCGCGCGATCCTGCTGAAGGGATGGCAATTAGTACCAGCTCCGCTCCGTACTCCTCAGCCAAGGCGGGTATTGCATCGCAAGGACCCTCCACCGGCAGCCCATGCAGGTCTCGTCCGTGCTTGTTCGAGTCGTCATCCACCAACGCAACCGGACGGTAGGGACTGGCCGCGTCGCGCAACATATCGCGTACCAGTATCTCGCCGGCGCTTCCAGCACCAGCTATGAGAGCGCGCTTGCCCCCCGCGATATAAAGATGCCGATCCTTCAACCATCGATACACCAGCCGCGGCCCGCCGAGCAAACCGATCAGCAGCACGGCATCGAGCACAAACACCGATCGCGGGACACCCTCGAGACGTGTCAGCCCGAATATCAGCGCACCCGCGATCGCGACACCGAAAGCGACTGCCTTGATGATACGAATGAGGTCCGGAACGGATGCGAACCGCCAGATCCCGCGGTACAGGCCGAAATACCAAAACGTTACGCCTTGTGCGACCCAGACCACGGGCAGATAGAGCAACGCCTGGCGCCATAGCTCTGATGGCACTGACTCCAGATTGAAGCGCAGCCAGAACGCGCCAAGCCAGGCCGCCGGCACCATCACTAGATCATGCGCGAAGGCGGTGGCCTGCGAACGAAGGCGCTTTAAGGCTAATTTCATGAGGCAGATGATATCCCTTTCGCTGCCAACGCGCCCACTGCGGTTCCGCCAATGCACCGACGTTTCTTAGACTGGACTGCTCGGATACCGGCGGACGCTGACCTCAGTTGCCCGGACGAAACGAAAGAATACAACATAAAGCAGAATCGCCCCAGTGATGATGGCCCACTGGACGACCGCCGTCGCACGATAAGCCGTCAGCGCTCCTGCCGCGCATGCCACCATCAGACCATACTCCACCAAGACCGTCTTCCGGTGTCCCCAGTTGGCCTGCACCAGGCGCTGGTAATAGTGGGTCTTGTGGGCCTGCCAGACTTTCTCACGCCGGATCAAACGTCGAAATAACGTGACGGTTGCATCGACAATGAACGGCGAGAACACCAACACCGAAATCCACAGTGGCACGAGCCCGGATGCATTCGCCCAAAGCGACATTCCCGCTGCCAGGAAACCAAGTGTCGAAGAGCCGGCGTCGCCCATGAAAATCTTTGCCGGGGGAAAATTGAAGATCAAGAAACCCGCTGCGCCACCCGCAATGATCAGATTAACGGCTGCGAAGTCGTGGTCGCCGCCCCACCAACCGAGCAGTGCGAGAGTCCCGAAACCGAAGACAGTCATACCTCCCGCGAACCCGTCCATGCCATCCATGAAGTTGTAGAGATTAACCATCCACACCGCAAACAGGACGGTCAGTACGCCCGCCAGCCACGACGGTAGCGCATGGGAAAATCCGGGCAGATACAACGACCCAACCGTCAGGCCGGCAATACCGAGCAGCACCGACGCCACGACGTGCGTCGCCAGGCGGTATCCAACCGGAATGTGCCGGCGGTCGTCGAGATAGGATACCGACGCGATCAGCACCGCAAGTCCGCCCAGCCATCGCAGCTCCCGTGGAAACCCGACACCTGATACGAGGAACAAGAAGATTCCACCCGCGAGAAGGCCGATGACTATCGCGACTCCACCGGTGCGCGGTGTCGGTGTCGTGTGGAGTGAGCGCTCATTCGGGTGATCCAGGATGTGGAGTCTCGACCCGGGATGAGTGAACGCGCGCGTTAACAGGAACGAAACGACCAGCGAAACAACGGCAGCCACCAGAGACAAGGCGCTAGCCAGGGGACACCGTGACAGGCTGCGCGGCCGCCCGGTATTCGGCGATCATTTCCGGAAGCGCATCAAATAGCGTATGGCTCGGCCGGAAACCGAGTTCCCGGCGAATCCTGTCGGAGCAATACCAGGCCGAGCCCAGCAGCTTTTCGAGCATCGTGCGGTTCACCGGCATCCGCCACCCCGTGATACTTTCAAGCACATCACCCAATCTGCCCCCCGCACGCAGCAGCCACGCGGGCACGTTCCAAGTCGGCGAGTGCCGGCCGAGCGTCCGGCATATTGCCGCATAGATTTCACGTGTCGAATAAACCTGTTCATCGGTAACGATGTATACCTTACCGTTCGCCGGTGGACTCTCGGCAGCCAACATCAGCGCCTTCACGACATCATCGACATGGACCATCGAGCGCCGATTATGCACCTCGGGTAACGGCGGAAAGCGTCCTCTGTCAATGGCCTCGATCAAGCGCGGAATGTTTCCCTTGTTGCCCGGTCCGTACACGAGCGGCAATCGCAGCACGCAAACATGCATACCGTGCTCAAGCCCCGTGGCGAGCACCAGCCGCTCAGCCTCCAGCTTCGCTCGACCATAGTGACTGACCGGCACCGTCGCGGCTGTTTCATCGAGGTGTTCTTCGCTCCCCTCGCCCATCACCTTGACACTGCTAAGAAAGATGAAGCGCCTGACGCCCGCCCCGACAGCGGCCTCCAATAGCGCGCGCGTTCCCTCCACTGTTGTCTCATGGTGCAGACGCTCCGCCGCGAGACTATCCTGATCCCTTGCGTGCGCATGCCCTGCAAGATGGAAAATGGTATCTACATCCCGACAGGCCGCGGTCAGATTCTTGGACTGCGCGAGGTCCGCTTGGAANNTCTTCGTCCAATGAAGCCGGTTGCCCCGGTGACCAGTACCCGATTCACGACTTGACCGTTGCGGTGCACCGCACCTGTGCTCTTCCAATAAACGTTAAGCTAGTCTGAGGGACGTGCGAAGAACTGCGGTAAACGCGACAGGACCTTTTGTACAATGAACCATGGAGTGACATGCACACCGCTCTTCTTGCAGGCACGGTAAGCTTCAAGGTTGCCTCTAATTGAGCCGAGCACGCTGTTGTTCGAAATACCACCGATTCGCATGCGCACCCAAATTTCCGGTATGTATACCGCCTTGATCTGGTGTATATCCAGCAATCGAAGCGCCATCTCAAAGTCGGCTTGTCGGGAAAACTCAAGATCAAATCCGCTATATCTCGCGTATATACGGCGCCGCACGAAGAACGTCGGATGTGCAGGCAACCATCCTCGTCGACACAATCCCGGTTTGTACGGTCTGGATTTCCAGTACCGCAAAACGCGCGATGTGTCTAGCCGGTCAACGTAGACGAGATCCGCATAACAGGCGTCGACCGTCGCGTCCGAGAACACGTTCGAAACGGTCTGGAGCACGCGTGGATGGGAATAGAAGTCATCGGCGTTTAGAAAACCTACGACATCACCAGTCGCTGCGACAATGCCCTTATTCATGGCATCGTAAATACCCCGATCAGGCTCCGAAATAAACCTGGCGACGTGACCACCGTACTTTTCAATAACTTCCTTCGTGCCATCTGTAGAATTGCCGTCTACAACAATATGCTCGATATCCGCGCCCTGCTGTTGTGACACAGATGCCAGGGTATCGGGCAACGTCTCCGCCGAGTTGTAGGTCACCGTAATCACGGAAATCTTCATGACTCGTTCTTCACTCGACGAAAATCTGAACCACTTTCCCACCCATACCACGCCATTGACAGCAGCGTAAAAAACAGGAAAGCGCCATACGGATATTTTGTAGTCTCGTGGAAGACCCCGAAAACCAACCAAACCAACACTCCACACGCGAGCTCGGGTGAGTGTCTATAAGCACGCTGCAGAAGCAGCGCGCACAAAACGAGATAGAGGATCAATCCCAAAGGCCCCGCTCGAAACAAAACGTCAACATATTGGCTATGCGCCGATCCGATCTCTTGATCATACAAGTAAGGGCCAGCGAATCCGGATCCAAACCACATCCGGTCATCGACCATTCGCTTCACCAAGCGGGTCCAGATGACAAGACGAACTTTCCCTGATACCGCCCCACCCTCCATGTAAATCTGAGCAAGTCTACTTCCTTCAGGCGCGTGCTCCCCGCTCTCAGGCATGAGCTCCCCGCTCCGCCCAAACGAGACAAGATTTTCAATTCGCGCAGCACTCTCTTTAGAAATTTGAATCGTGTCGCTACGTGCAGCTAGCGCAACCATTGAGAAAGTCAGGGCCAACACAATCGCGATGCCAAACAGCCCGCGCCATTCGCGGCGCACCACATGAAAGATGGCAAGAGAACTCAGTCCAACAAGAATGGCGGAATAAGCAGCCAGCGAATGGGTCGCCGTGACACAGAATCCGCAAATCGCCGCCGGTAATAGCCACCATCCCGATCGTCGACTTAGGTAGAGCGACAAGATGACACCGAACATCACCACGACAATGTAACGTTGTGGCCAATCGGGCACCCACTCGCTTGGCATGCTCTTGGACATGCCGGCATTCGCAATGATATGGGTGCCGTGTACTACCAGAAATAGCACCAGCAACATCGAGTAACAGACCGATACGACAACCGTTGCGCGCGCTAGTAGCTCGAAATTAAACGGCATGCGCACAGTCGAGACCAACAGTGCACCAAAGAAGACGACAAAGCTCAGGGACTGCCTTGCGAAGAAGCCGTCAACATCGTGGTGTTCAAGCACAACGCTGAACAGGAAGCATGCGAAATAGTATGCACACGCAATCAGCACCCACGGCGAGCATTGACGGATTTGCGGAACAAGAAGCAGCAACGCAAAAAACGTATAGTTTACTGCGACGGGAACCCCACCTACTTTCCACGAAACAGGCAGCAAGAAAACGAACACGGCCACCCACAGCCAGATTGTCCGCAGCCACGAATCAGCGCCAAGCTCTGCGTGTGGGTTCAATGTCATTGATAATCCTGAATACGCCATCTGCAAATTCGCGGCTGGTCCAACGCCCAGAACGTGCGCGACCGCGTTGCACCAGATCGGTGCGAACACCCGCCTCTTTTATCCTAAGGATCTGTCTCGCTATATCGGAAGGATCGTTCGGGTCAAACAATAGCGCCGCTTCCCCCAGTTGCTCCCTTGCTCCTGGCAAATCGGACGCCAGAACAGGGCATCCCAGTGCAAAGGCTTCTAGCGGCGGGAGATTCTCTGGTCCGGAGAACGATGGATAAACTAGCGCTTGGGCGCATCCATATAATGCAATGAGATCCTCAATCGACACGAAACCGAGAAAGCGGACTTTGTGGGACAGGCCGAGTTCTCTCGCCTGGTCTTCCACGAAACGTCGATTTCCCTTATCGGACCCAACGAAGACAAGACCCGGGACAACATTGCCATCGTCTTCCAGGCACTTGAGCGCAAGCAGCAGATTGACGTGGTTCTTATGCGGCCAGAACTGCGCAGGATAGAGTAGAAAGTCCTCTTCGAGATCAAAACGCCGGATAACGTCCATATCGTCCCGGCGCGGCGCATTCAGAGCAAAAGATGGGGTCGGGTGAGGAAGAATGTGGATACGATCGTGCGGCAGGCGGTAGAAATACATCAGTTCGCTCTTGCCCACTTCAGTACCGGTGATTATGGCCGTGGCCCGGCGCAAATGCCGCTGAAGGAAAAGTTCTCGATATTCCCAGCGCCACTTGGAACTCACCTCCGGGAACCAGGGATGTGTCAAATGCTGCACGTCCCATACGGTCGCTATATACGGGATATCCAGGGTGTCAAAAAAGCCGCCGACGAACCAAATCAACTCCACGCCGTGCGAAGACGCCGCACGCTCCAGAGCAGATGCCCGTCTCCATAACAGCCCGAAGATCGGCAAGATGTGTTTCAAAGTGGCGATCGCGCGCCCGACGCGCCCACGCGATCCCAATTTCACCACCGTAACATTGGTTGGCAAATTGCGCTGCAACAGCTGGTCCGCAGCATCTGGATGGCAGAACAGCGAAAAGTGGTGCTTGCTCTGATCCGCAATCGCCAGAAAACCTTCTGCCACGTCCGTGACGAAGGTGAATCCTCCGCCCAGCTCCGGACGTTGCTCTCCCAAGAACACCCCTACATGCATCTAAGCCCGCTTCCGAACCTTCGCGATGGTGTCACTAATGTGCTCAATGCTCTCTTGACTCAAGGTCGGCGCGGAGGGCAGGTATAGGCCCGTCTCCCAGAGCTGGTCGGCCACCGGACAAGGACTCGCAATGAATCCCGGGATCTCCTTCAAGCAAGGTTGCTGATTCATGGGGCAGAAGAAAGTGCGGGTTTCAATCCCCTCGGCCGCCAAGCGTTCCGCCAACTGATTGCGTGTTATGCCGAACCCGGGTTGAACCTCGACCCCGTACATCCAGTACACATTCTTTGCCCAACCCAACTCAACCGGGAGTCTTAGCCCCGGTATCGAACGAAGCCGAGCACTATAAGACGCCGCCATGCGGCGCTTCTCTGAAACAATGCCCTCTATCCTGTGGAGCTGCGCGAGACCCATTGCAGCCTGATAGCCCGTCATTCGAAAGTTGTATCCTGCCACCTCATGCCGGAAGCGCGGTTTGGTGAATCCGAGATTTCGCAGCAAGCGCATCCGTTCAGCGAGTTTGTCGTCGTTTGTTACGACCATGCCACCCTCACCGGTCGTGATTACCTTGTTGGCGTAGAAGCTGAAACACCCCGCTTCCCCGAAACTCCCGGTCATGCGTCCGCGGACAGTGGCGCCGTGGGACTCAGCGCAATCCTCGATGACAACAAGGTTGTGCCTTCGTGCAATCTCCATAAGACGGTCCATGTCCACGGGATGCCCGAACAGGTGGACGGGTATGATCGCCTTTGTGCGGGGTGTAATAAGTTTCTCAATCAGGTCCAAGTCGAGATTCCAGGTAACTTGTTCCGAATCGACCGGCACGGGTATAGCGTGGTTGTGAACAACAGCGAGGGCAGTAGCAATGTTAGTGCTTGCACTTACCAGAACTTCGTCACCATGGCCAATACCCGCCGCATCCACAGCCAGTTGCAGGGCTGTAGTACCGCTCGTCACGGCGACGCCGTGCCGGCAACCGCAATACTCGGCGAACTCACGTTCAAAACGCTCAAGATATGAGCCGAAGTTTCCGGAAATCTCCCCGCGCCGTAGGGCGTCCGTGACATAGGCTATTTCCGTCTCGCCGATCCAAGGCTCGAATACCGGAATCATTGCTTCACACTCACTTCAACCTTGTCGAACTTGTCTCCCAGGAATGGGCCCTGCTTCACGCTTATACACTGCATATCTTCGATCACACGTATGGCGTGTACGCCGTGAATCAGCACGATTGCGTCCCCGGGCATAAGCGTAACCGTCCGAAGCAACTTGCCATCATCGTCATAGAGATCCACCGCGACCACGCCGCGCTGAACGACGAACATCTGCTGAAGATCGTCTATCGTTCGAGAAAACGGTCGATGGTAATGAGGTGCCTCGACGTACCCCGCCTCATGTGCCAGCAACCCGAATTGGAACGAAGATTCAGGCGGTGAGAAGAACTTGGTCTTGTCTACGCGGGTATCTGACCAGATCACCTCTGCATAGCGTCTACCCTCGAATTCAATGACTTCAACGCTCATGAATCAGACTCCTTCTCTCGATTCAAATACATGCTTGCCGCCATCACTTGCTGATTTCCCGCAACTGCACAATTGCATTGCGCTCAACGTCGCAAACGGGCAGGTCACCGATCTCGCGCAGCCGAGACCTGCCAGTAAGGTAAGTCAACCGACCCTGTGCATCGCGCGACTCCCGGAAACGAGACTCCACATACGCTTTCTCAGCGGTGACTTCGGTCAACCCGCGCATGCTATCCCGGCGTACGAAGAACGCATTGTTGCCCGCACTATTGGACCCCACCAGCGCATAGCCCTTTTTTCTACCAAGCAATTCCAGGGCCTTAAGCGAACATCCCCAGTAGAGATGCGAATGGTGCGCCTTCCCTCTGACGAATCCAGGGTCGTACGGTATGGTTACCGCGCGGTCTGGACCGAAAACGCTGTTGTATTCGGCGACCACAATAACGGGATTGACGACGTCAATGCGGTCCCACACCCAATAGTCATTTCCGTCGATGTCCACTGACAGGATGCCGATCTCGCCACTATACCCGCCTTCTGAAATCAAGCGGTTAATGTTATCGGCATCAACAAATGCAGCGACTGCGTTCAGATCGTGCCGCCAGAAAAACGGGTTCTCCTTGACCTTGGCGATGTTCGCCGAATTGCCGTCGATAACGAGACCACGCCAATTGTCGCTAACCAGGAGAAAACGCGTGTTCGCCTCTACATAGCTTTCGACGCCGAATTCGACGAATGTCCAGAGCGCACGTGGCAGACGCGTTTCCCTAATGATGTACTGAAGGATCCCGTCCTCGCCGAACTGTGAGAACACCTTGAATTCGGCCTCTCGGATATCCTCTAGGGCTCCCCGCGCCCTAATCTGGTTCGTCAATACACGAGCCATGAGCATCTTTGTTTCGGCCAATTCATCCGGGAGCGTAAACAGACGCCGTGCGTACAACCGAATCCAGCGACGAAACTTGTTAAAAAATGTCATCAACGCCCCTTGCGTTCCAAGATGAAACCCCGGAATTCGACCCGTCGCCGCAAGCCCCCAAGCACGCCGTCCACCGCAGGAAACTCGGAGATGACCCTGTACGTTGACTCAAGCGACCGGAGGACGGTGTCGCGAGAAAACAGCCAAATGGGATAGCTGGATTGCACGATACGTGCTGGAACTACCTGCACGGAAATCACGTCCCGATCGCCCTCTATGATCGGCGTCCGGTCAATGATCACATGTCGGATTCCAAGGCTGGAAATCTTGTCCAGGATGTCACGCGGATGCTCCAGATATTGCAGCACGCCAGAAAAGAGCGCCACGCTTGGCGTGCCGTCGGCGACGCAATTCTCTATCGATTCAGCAAATCGGAGAACGCCGTCAGCGACGCGTTCTCGTCCACGGGCTACGAAGTGAGGTTGCTCAACGACGCACCAGCGGAGCGCGGGCAAATCTGTCAACCAGGGTTTGCACTGAAAGTAACTACTGCCGAGCGCACCGCCGAAGTCAAGTACATCGAGACGTCCACCGCAATTCGCAGCTACCCGCAACAATCCTGCCAGAAGAGGATAGGGATGTTCAGGCGCCGAGAACAGAACTCCGTCGCGCTCGAANNTAGCCGTCCCCTTGCGCGGCGGCATCTCGCCACGACGCATATTCGCCACGGAAACGCACCCCCCGACCGGACCAGACACGTCCCAGCCGGAGAACCCCTGATGGCACCCAATCTCTAAGCCCGACCACTTTGATTCCGTTGGTTCTGCATCTCCAACACGCTATCCAGATGAACCCGCTCAAACTCGTCGAGCATGCCGCCGTGAGTCGCGTTGTAAATGTTCGCACCAGCTTTCTTGGCGATCATCTTGACTGCACGGTACTGCGCCCACACCTTGGTAACTGCAGGCAGCTCATCCCATAACGTGGTTTCAAGCGTCCGGTCTGGGCGCACCCCCATATCCGTGCCCTTCAGTAGTCCGGGCTCAAAGAAGTATCGATATTCCTTTGTTACGAACCAATCGTGATCTGTACCGAGCAGATAAATCTCCCGGAAGCCCATGTATAGGGCAATCATGATTGCCATGATTGGAACCGTTTGCACTCGTGGAATGTTGCCCGTCAAATCCGGAATTGATCCGGGATTCTTTGGGAAATGATTCTTGCCCATGCAAACAAAATGCGTTTTCCGACCCTCAAAAAGACGATGCTCGCGAACTAGCCCCCACTCTTGCTGATCTAGAAACAGCTCGGCATCGAACAGACGA
>DKBM01000046.1:0-26087 GCA_002451215.1 Proteobacteria bacterium UBA6900 | reverse complement strand
ATGGTCATCGCCTGGGTATTCGGCGCAACAAACCTCGTTGATGCGTTCTTTGTTGCGTACATGCTGCCGACAATTCTGCCGATGATCGCGAAGAGCATGATCGCAACAGCGTTCATCCCCCGGTTCATGCGTTCCCTGCGTTCGAGTAGCGATCCGGGGTCCTGGCAAGGCGCAAATACCCTCTTTACGTCTGCTCTGGGTATTTTTGCGATTGCAACGGTTGCTCTTGCAGTGTTTCCGGAACTTCTGGTCAAGATGGTGGCGCCCGGGCTTGCACGCGAGACATTTGCCACCGCCGTGGCGCTCACGCGCGTAATGTCAATCGCGACGATTTTTCTTGGAGTCAATGCGATTCTCTCGGCTGTAGCGTATGCACGACACCGTTTCGTATACGCCTCGCTTGATGCGGTGCTCACTAATAGCTTCATCATACTTGGCACGCTCGTGTTCGCTCCTCATTACGGAATAGTCGCGCTCGGCTGGAGCGTGGTCGCGGGCTTCATGGCGCAGACGATACTGTTGATTGCGGGAAGCAGGGATTTATTGGCTGCCGCAATCAGGCCGGCACTGGCTTTCGGGCATGAGGATTTCCGCGCGCCGCTGCGACACATCTTTCCGTTGACCGTTGGCGCGATCGGCGCGGTGGCAACAGGTCTGGTCGATCAGATTTTCGCGTCTTTCCTGGATGCAGGGTCAATCGCAGTATTGGGGTATGCAACCATGCTCGCATTGTTGCCGATGGAGATCTTCGGGCAACCAATTCGGACGACATTCTACCCACTGCTGAGCCGGCACCATGCGGATGGCAATTACGACGCGATGCGGGATAGTCATGTAAGGGGACTGCGGGTCTATATCCTTGTGATGCTGCCGGCGATCGCGATTCTCGTCATGTATGGCGAGCCTGCGGTGGCGGTGCTTCTCGAACGGGGATCTTTCGACGCGCAGATGACCCAGAAGACTGCCTGGGTAGTCGTCGCACTTTCTCTGGGTCTGCTCAGCCGGGCCTTTGCGTGGTTCAACTTCGGAGTATTTCATGCGCTTGTGCAGCCGTGGGTTCCCGTCGTTCTTGGTCTGGTCGAGGTCGCAATAAATATCGTGCTGACCTGGGCGCTTGTGGGGCCGTTTGGCGTGTTTGGAATCGCGCTGGCAAGCTCGTTGGCCCTGACGGTAACGGCGGTGGTGACGACTGTTCTGTTGACGAGGCGCCTTGAGTATCCCATTGCCTCGTTGCTCGTGAAGCCGTTCTTGAAGGTGGCAGGCATGACCGCGGTCGCGCTGCTTGCCGCGCACGNNAATGTGTGCCTGCTGATGGGATTGGTTCCCGCGGCTGTCGTGTTTTTTGGCAGCGGCTGGGTGTTGCGACTCAACGAGGTCTCGTCTCTCATGTCGTATGTGCGCCGAAAGATCGGGCGCGATGCGGCTATAGAGGCTTCGCGACCATGAGTGCCGGGAAGCGAGTTGCAGGATAGGACCGCATGTTTCTGAAGGCTTTTCTTGCGTGGATTATTCTCTACGTCCCGAATCAGCTTCGTTTTCCATCTGATTTGGGACTGAAGGGTCTTAACGTCTTCAACCTGCTGCTTCTGGTCGGTCTCGTGCTGATGTTGGTCAGCGAGAGGTCGGACGACGATCGGCCTGCTCCATTGCGCGGCCGTATCTTCTTCTATTTCCTTGTAATCTGCATCGCATTCGTGCTGGGTACGGCTCAAAGCCCCGACTATCTGGTCGACGATATCACGCATCTCAAAACCATTCTTACGTATCCGCTGTTGTACTTCATCTATTACAGGTGTGTCCGTGACCGGGCCACGGCGAGACTATTGTTGGCAGTTGTGATGGGCACCGCGTTTATCGCGGGTGTTGAGGCGTTCCGGCAGGCGCTCGACTATGGTTTGGGCTCCGGAAAGCGCGTGGCGGGTCCATTCGGGTATGCGTTGGCATCGGCGAACTACGCGGGGGTATTTTTCGCGATCTTTGCCCCGATGGGACTTTCATTGGTGCTTTTTCATAGGGAGCGGCTCATTCGCCTGGCCGGGGCCTCGGTATACGCGAGTGCCCTGATTGGCGTTTTCTATACGTATTCGAGAACGGCACTTGCGGCGATTGGTGTCACCACTGTGCTTCTCTCGCTCATCCGCAGCAGAGTATTGGCGTTCGCGGTGGTGTTCCTCATCATCAATTTTGCTGTGTGGGGGCCGGAGACGGTGCTACAGCGAGTCGAGAGTACGACCGTGGAAACGGCACAAGGTGAAGAAAAGCTGGAAGAAAGTACCGAGAGTCGATTTTACCTGTGGGAAGGGGGATGGGAGATGTTGAAGGAGCGTCCCTACGGAATTGGCCTGAATCAGTTCCATCGGCAGATCGAGCCGCATTTGCCTCCGTGGATCATTGCGCGCGATGCGCACAATCATTTCGTCCTTATTGCGACGGAAGCAGGGATCCAGGGGTTCATTGCGCTCGTCTTGCTGTGTCTTGGATTCTATTCCGTAGGTTTCCAACTCTTGCGTCAACGGGAGGATCGCGAGGCGCGCGCTCTGGGATGGGGTTATGTAATGTGCGTGACCGGGCTCATCATGGGAAACCTGTACAACAGCCTGATCTACTCAGGCGAGGTCATGGGCAACTTCTGGATCCTGACCGCGTTAATGGCGCGCTACCGCGATTTCGCCGAGCGAGAACAGCTCGAAGCCAAGAGGCGGGTCGAGCGGGCAGAGCTGGACGGAGTGAACGCGCTTGTCTAGGGGGCGCGCAACGCCGAAGAGCACCACCTTGCGGCGCCAGGTGTGCATATAGGGATTACCGGCCGTGACAGTTCATTGCGCGACGTCTGGATATCACATCGTGACGTACGTGCGCAGATGATGGAGACCTGAGGGCTAGATCTTGATATGTGTGGATTCGCTGGAATCGTTCGTTTAGGCCCTGACGGGGGGATTGACAAGGAGCTCCTGCAAAGGATGCGCGACACGCTCGTCCATCGAGGGCCGGACGACGCGGGGATCTATGCGGATGACAGGGTGGGCCTGGCCTTCCGGCGACTCAGCATCATTGACCTGGCCCATGGCGGTCAGCCAATGAGTGATCCATCGGGGATGGTGTGGATTGTCTTCAATGGCGAGATCTACAACTACCTCGAGCTCCGCTCCGACCTGGAGAAGAAGGGGTGCGTATTTTCCACGTCGTCGGATACCGAGACGATCGTTCAGGGCTACCTTGCCTACGGGCTCGACATTTTTCGCCACCTTAACGGCATGTTTGCGATCGCTATTTGGGATCGTCGGGCAAACAGGTTGGTGCTCGCGCGTGACCGCGCCGGGGAAAAGCCACTTCACTTCACCCACATCGGTGGCGAGTTCATCTTCGGCTCGGAGTTGAAGGCAGTGCTCCAGCATCCATCGGTCCCCAGGCAGCTCGACTGGGAGGCGTTTCGGGAGTATTTCAGTTCTAACTACATCTCGGCTCCGCGAACGATTTACCGGGGAATCCACAAACTCCTTCCGGGACACTACGCGGTTCTCGAGGGTGGGCAGTTTCGGCAGGAGCCCTACTGGACCCTTGATCCATCTCAGAAATACGCCGGATCCTACCAGGATGCGGCAGCGGAGTGCCGACGCATGCTGGAAGATGCGGTCCGGATACGGATGCGCAGCGATGTGCCGCTCGGCGGGTTCTTGAGTGGAGGCATCGATTCGAGCGCGGTGGTGAGCCTGATGGCGTCCATGTCCAACCGACCGGTTCGAAGCTTCACGATTACGTTCGGCGAGTCGGATTTTGATGAAAGCAGGTTTGCGCGCCTTGTCGCTGATCGCTGGCACACAGACCACGTTGAAATCGCACTTACGCCAAATGAGTTTCTGGATCATGTGCAGACCGTTCTGGGAGATTTCGACGAGCCATTCGGCGATAGTTCCGCGTTGCCGACCTATCTGGTGTCGAGGGTTACCCGTCAGCATGTGACCGTGGCGCTGTCCGGGGATGGCGCCGATGAACTCTTCGGTGGCTACTGGGCGTACCGGAGCGCGTTGAATATGCAGGCCAAGTTGCGGCGGGTGGAGCCATGGGCGCGGCCGCTGGCAGGGGTTGGAATTCCGCTCACCTCTCGGCGGAGCAAGGTGGGAAGGTGGTTGCGGCTGTTGCGAATGTCCCCGGAGGATAGGTACCTGTGGGGGCTTGACCTGTTTCATCCGCAACCGCGGGCTCGCCTGGAGGAGCTGTTTTCCCCGGCGGCGTTCGCGGCGACCGGAGCGCACATGGAGGCCGAGGCGTCAGCCGGACAACGGAAACTGTTCAGTCGATTCCGTGCGGATCCGGTGAAGGGGCTTCAGTATCGGGATGTCATGCGCTATTTGCCCGACGATATTCTCGCCAAGGTCGATCGAATGTCGATGCTCGCCTCGCTTGAGACACGCGCGCCATTTCTTGACCATCGCCTGATCGAGTTCGCCTTCTCGCTGCCGAGCGAGTGGCATGTAACGCGGGGTGACACCAAGCGACTGCTCAAGTCGGCGATCGGTGACTTGCTGCCGCCTTCGATTCTGACGCGGAGCAAGATGGGATTCGCAGTTCCGGTCCGTCACTGGTTTCGAAGTGGAGTGCTTCATCCATTCTATGAGCGCATTTTCAGCGCACCAATGGCACAGTACTTCAGGATGGACACGATCGAGCAGTATGTGAAGCAGCATGAGACGGGAAAAGTGGATCACAGCGGAAAACTGTGGCAACTGCTCGCGTTCAGCCTGTGGCTCGAGCAGAGCGGCATATCGTCGTAGGCGCGCGGAGGAGGGTCGTGTGAAAAGCATGAGCAGGCCGACACGCTGCAGTACGTTGATGGACGGGGGTGAATTCCCCGCGAATTGCTCATTCACGCCTGGTGGTAGGCGCGTGGGCGGCACGTGGATCGCCGCTGTCTTGATGGTCCTCGGGGCGCTGTATCCCGTTACGTGGACTGTTGCTGCAGAGCCGGTCGTCATCAAGAATGTTCGCATTACGCCAAAGTTTGAAACGGCAGGAATCATCGTCGAGGCGGACGCTGCCAGTGTCTCGCTCGAAATTCTTGGACCGAAGGGATTTCAGGCTGCGTTTCCCTTCGTGCGCTTCGACCGGAACCATCTCGCTACGAGCCTGTTCGGGCTGCACCCCGACACCGAATATACGATCCGCATCGCCAGCACCACGGTGCATCGTTTCAGAACCGAGCGGGAATTCGAAATGCCGCGGGACGAACACGTGGTGCGGGTAGACAGCATGGAAAAGCTGCAACGGGCCGCGGACGCGGCGGAACCGGGGACGACGATTCTGGTGGCGCCGGGTATTTATCGGGGGCAGCTGGTTGTGCGCCGTTCGGGCGCGGCGGGACATCCGATCGTGATTCGGGGGGAGGTTAAAGCTCTTTCGGTCCCGGTATGGGAGAGAAAGGACTTGCCGGTAATTGATGCTACGAAAAAGGATACCGGAATCCAGCTGGACGGTGTTCACGATGTGGTGCTGGACAGCCTTCAGGTACGAAACGCCGTGAAACACGGCGTCTACCTCCTGCGGGCCAGTCACTGTGTCGTACAGCGAATGCAGATATATGACAACGGGACATGGAACCTGATTGTGTCCAAGGGTGGACCAACTGCCGGACGGCATCTTATTCAGGACAACCACGTCGCGGATCTGGATCACGGGCGATTCCTCTTTGACTATCGGGGCAGCAGCGATGTCACCTATTACGGCATCATCCAGGACAACCAACCGGGTTGGGGTACGACTATTCGGAGAAACCGCGTCGAAGGACACGTGGACGGCATTGTTCCATCAGGTGATGAACACGAATTGAAAAGTATTGGCGAGCGCGATCCGGATGTTGTGTCGAGAGGATTTAACGGAGAAGTCGATGTTTACGACAATCAAATCCTCGAGCAGCGCGACGACGCGATAGAAGCGGACGGCGTCATTGTGAATCTCCGCGTCTTCCGAAACATGACCAAGCTTTCCCAAAATGGGGTCAGCATCGCGCCGATTGGTCCCGGCCCCATATTCTTTGTGCGGAACATCATCAGTGATTACAACGAGAGTTGCGTGAAACTGAATACCGGGGAGGGACGGGGGCTAATCAGAAATGTGTTCTATTTCCATAACACTTTCATGCCGTGGGAGTTTAATGAGCGCGGCATACTGACCATCTGGGGCGGGACGCCCTCAAAGAACATCGTCTTTCGTAATAACATATTCGGGAACGACATGCGGGCCATATCAGAGCAGGGTTTGGCGCACCGGTTGGATATGGACTACGACTTGTGGCACGCGCAAGGCACGGACGCCGCTCGGCGGCTGTTTGAGGACGCAGGGCTGCGCTGGGAGGATCATGGGGTATTTGGCAATCCGCGCTTCGGACGCGATTTTGTCTTGGGCGCAAAGAGCCCGGCGATTGACCGGGCGTTGAGGATTCCAGGCATTAACGACGAGTACGTTGGTATTGGACCCGATATCGGGGCGAAGGAATTCGGTTCGCGATCTGAAAAGCCATGAGGTATCAAGCAGGTCGGAAGCGGGGTGGCTCACAACAGCGGTAGCATTTTCCGGTCGAGTGGGGGTGTGATATGGGCAGACTTAGGGTAGCGGATGAAGTGATTGTTTCGATGTATCAGGGACTGCTGGAACCGCAGCGGGCGCGGATGTACGACCGGACCGGAGGCTGGTTCGCACGATACAGCGGACGACTGGCTGATCCCGAGCGGGGCAGGAGGTACATCCGCGGCTTAAGCAACACCATCGGCGTTTCGGAAAGCAGCCTTGAAAATATGAGCGTGCTCGATGTTGGATGCGGGTTTGGGCTCACCTGCGTGACGTTGGCGGCGTTGGGGGCCAGGGAAGTCCATGGCGTCGACGCATTTCCGAAAATGATCGATACCATTAACGCTTATCTTCCCGACATTGAGGTAGGCGATCGGGTTCACGTCAGAACGGGCCAGGCGGACGACTTGCCATATGAAACTAGCTCGTTCGATCTGGTTTTTGTGATGGAGGCCTTATCGCACTTCATTAGACCCTACGATTTTCTCGGCGAGGCGTGGCGTGTTCTCCGTCCTGGTGGATTTTTGGTGTTGGTGGACGACAACAACGGCGCCAACCCACGCACACTGCGTACCAATCAGGAAGTCTGGGATCGATTTGAGAATGGACCGCCAACCGAAGATATTCACGGTCACCGGGTTCTGGAATCGTACGTCGACAAGAGAAGTCGCATCATCCGTACGAAGTATCCGAGCATGAATGACGCTGACGTAGACATGCTCGCCCGCGGCACAGCCTACATGACAAAGGCGGAGGTTCTCGATGCGTGTGCGGCCTATCTGGAGCGGGGCGTGAAGCCGGAGAGTCTGTACCGGCCGGGCCGCTGCCCGGTTGAGCCTGAGCAAGGGCAGTTCATAGAGAATGTGCTGAATCCGTTGGACCTGAAGGATGCGCTTGCGCGCGCCGGTTTCAGAGTTCGTCTGGAGGCGTACTTCGGGGGCGCCAGTCGTGGCGGTATTGTCTATTTTGGCAATTGGTTCTTGAACCGCGTGATTCCCGCAAAATGGCTTCTTCGCGTGAGCCCCGGTTTCCGGATTTGGGCTCGGAAGTGAAAGTGGCAAGCGAGATAGCCTGTACGTGAGTCTGATGTCTGCCGCGTTGCATGGAGTCAAGCGGGGGGCGAAACACCTGCTCTATCGCAGTGGCGCGCTTTCGCTTGCAGCGCGATCGCGGGGTCACGTCCGGGTCCTGATGTACCATGGCGTGTCCTCGCGCAGCCTGGCGCCCGAAGTGTTTGAGCAGCAGGTGCGCTACCTTGCGAAGCACTTTGACTTCTATTGGGCTAGTGAGATTCCGGATCTTCTTGCGCGAATTCCACGTCTGCCCCGTCCTGCGGTCGTCCTGACCTTCGATGACGGTCTTCGCAACAACGTGCGCAATGTTGTTCCCGTGCTCCAACGTTACGGAGCAAAGGCGACGTTCTACGTTGTCAGCGATCTTCTTGACGGGAAGAGCATGCTCTGGAATCACGAGATTCTCTGCCGGCTTGCTCTGCTGGATCCGGCCGGGTTGAGAGAGTTTTCGCTGGATCTTTCGTCGGAACCAAATGCGAAGTGGCGTCAGTTGCAGAGGTTTGTAGAAGGATTGAAGGACCGGCCGGACTCGGATCGTCAGGCTCTGTTGCAGCGACTACGCGATCGTGATGCGGCGCCAGCCTATACGGTGTGGATGCTCGAGGAGTACGGGATTATGAGCGGCGACGAGCTGAAGGCGTTGCCATCGCTGGTGGAAATTGGCTCGCACACGCGCACGCACCCGATTCTGGATACCGTCTCAGACGAGGTCGCTGAACGGGAAATCGTCGGTAGTAGAGAGCGACTTGAGGCTATTCTGGGCCGCAAGGTGCGAACGTTTTGCTACCCAAACGGAAGATTCTCGGAACAGGCAACGGAGATTGCCAAACGCGCTTATGACCTCGCGGTCTCAGTCGAGCAGGGGTATGTGCGCAAAGGCGATCCGCTGCACAGACTGAAGCGTGTGCTGCCCGGGGAAAGTATGCAAGAGCTGATGCTTTACCTGTGTAGGCCGCCGCGTATCCATGCGGCCTAGGCTGGCGCTCGCTTGTCGACGCCAGTGTGTAACGCTGGCGCAGGGGGTTATCGCGAATATGGTTCTTATGGGCAAGGAGAAGTGCGTGAGACGAATCGCTGGCGATGTCATCACCAAGGCGCACAAAGGTTGGCCGATTGTATTGTCGGCGGTCATGGCCATTGCAGCGTGCGCCACTCCAAGCGAAAAGTCGGTGGAAGCGAGGCCCAGTGCTCCCGCGGCGATTCCCAAGGCTCCGCCGCAAGCCCAGCAGGAACCCGTGGCCTCCGTCACGCGGGCAGAGGAGGCGGGCGGGCCAAGGAAAGCGCAGGCGAACTACCCGTGTGCCAATTTCTACAAGTCCGGCTATCGACCGACAATTGGGTTCGACAAGACGCCGCCGCCGCCGCTGGGCAAACCGAAGAAAGGAGTGGTCTTCGCGGATCCCGTCTACAGGACCTGCATCGTACGGGTGACCGATGCGGCGCACGAGCCGATGCCGACCTTTGCGCGCGTTGACTACGCCAGGAGGCAGCTCTTTAACGCGGATGACTCGTTGCTTCTCATCTATGCAGTCGATGGAAGTTGGCACGTCTATGACGTCCGCACACAAAAGTACCTGAAGAAGCTGCGCGGGATCGGCGGAGATGCGGAACCGTATTGGCATCCGAAAGATCCGAATCGACTTCTGTTCCTGCCAAATAACGGGGGTATGGCGATTTATGAACTGGACGTTTCGACCAACGAAAATCGCGCTATCGTCGACTTCAGCCAGCCGGACGCGAAAGGGCTGCGGGTGAGAGATCTGTGGCCCGAGGCGGCCCGGATCTGGACTCGATCCGAAGGGTCGCCATCAAGCGATGGAAGGTATTGGGCCTTCCAGGTCGAGACCGATGATTTCAAGATGCTGGGGATGTTCACCTACGACATGCAAACACATGCCATCGTCGGGACCTATAAGACAACCGTGCGGCCGGACCATGTAACGATGAGTCCGACCGGGCTCTACGTGTTCGTGGCATGGGATGAAGGTGGCACCGAGGGTGGTCCAACCGTCTTCACGCGCGACTTGCAGCGCCGCTGGCCGCTTCATGTTCCGCTTGGTCACAATGACCTCGCCCTGGATGAATACGGAGACGATATGCTCGTGAGCGTGGATCACACCCACGGGTACGTGTATATGATCCGACTCAAGGATCGTCTGATGACCCGTCTTTACCCCATATGGATAAACGACACCACAATGGCCATGCATTTCTCCGGCAAGGCCTATAACAAGCCCGGCTGGGTTCTTGTTTCGACATTTGGCAACGGCAAGACGGAGTGGCCCCACCAGAAGGTGTTCGCCCTGCAATTGAGGAAGAATCCAAAAATCGTCCATCTGATGCATCATCGCGGCGCTGTGACTACGTACTTCGCCCAGCCACAAGCATCTGTGAACCGCGATTTCACGCGGTTTGTGGTTAACTCAAACTGGGGAGCGCCAGGAGATGCCAACGTCGACACCTACATGGCCGAAATACCGCGAGACGGGTTTTAGCGCGTTATCTGGGTGGAGCGGGAAGCGAAACTCGGGTCCGTAGACTGTGTAACGGCGACGTAACAAATTCCCCAATTCTCCAGTGTTGACGACTGCGGCGCGAATGCCGTGGCGTGGCAAGGCGTGTGATAATCCGCGAAGTAGTTTTTACCGTTGACCCTTAGCGCAGTTTTTGACCAGCCGGTCGGGATGGAATACCTCAAATGAGCGTTTCGAAGCCTGATATGAAGCCGAGTGGTGATTCGGTCAGTCGTGATTTCCTCAGTCTGATCGGCGTGGAAAGTTTGCCGCCGCGTACTTCACCCTTCGACCCTGGCTACGACCCGGCCATGGTGGAGAGCCATCTCGAACAGAGCGCGCACCTGATGTCAGTGCTCAAGATTTCGATGGCATGCTGGCAGATCGCCAATGAGGCCGCCACGCGCCGAAAGATTCTTGCGGCGCGTAAACACAATGTGCCGACCAGCGCTGGTGGCGGACCCTTCGAGGTTGCCGCGTATTTTCGAAAAGTGCCGGAATATCTCGATATGTGCGCGAATCTGGGCTTCACCCGAATCGAGGCGGGTGCCGGTTTCACGGAACTCGCCTACAAGCCAGCTGATGTCGTGGGCATGGCTCGAGAGCGCGGCCTGGATGTGCAATTCGAGGTCGGCAAAAAGCATGGCGGGACGTTCAGCGCTGATACCGTGGGCGAGCTGATTGATCAGGGCAAGGAATGGCTAGACGCGGGAGCCAAGCAGATCATCGTCGAGGCGCGCGAAAGCGCCGCGGACGTTGGACTGTTCGGTGCCCAAGGGCAGTTCGACGCGACCGCAGCAGAACGTTTTGTCGCGGCCTTGGGATCGGAACAGACCGTCTTCGAGGCGCCGAACAAGGCGAGCCAATTTGCCATCCTCAATCATTTTGGAGCGTCCGTGTATATCACAAACGTCCGTCTTGAAGAGTTGCTGCGCGTCGAGATATACCGCAGGGGTCTTCATTCCGACGCGTTTCGAATCGAGAAGCTGCGCCCCAAGGGTCCTCGGGCATAACCGAGCGGTGTTCGCGAGAGCGGCAAGAATGCTTTGAACAAACCGTAACGGCGGCACGCAACTGAAGAAACCAGACTCCCCCGGAGCTTGTTTCTCCCAGAGCCTCTACTCGGTCAACGACCGCGATCCATTCCATGGTTGCCGGGTAGGGGCGCTTCCGGACTCGGAGAAAGAGCAATGTTCTGGGGAGCGGAAAGCCCGCTGTTCCCCGAGCGAGTAGATACGAGTACATATTTGAATGACTGAAAGCAATATGGAGAAGAGCGTGGTTGTCGACTCATTCCCCGAGTCGGCGCTGCGGTATCGCGATACTCACGCGATCGTTGTAGTCGACGTGTATCGATTCACGACGACGGTGACAACAGCGCTTGCGCTGGGAAGGCGCGTGTATCCCGTGCAGACTACCGACCAGGCATTCGTAAAGGCATCGACACTGGTAAATCCCATGCTCGTCGGCGAGCTTGGCGGCCACATGCCATACGATTTCGACCTCAGCAATAGTCCTGCGGAAATCGCGACGCGTACGGATGTGCGTCAACCCGGAAACAGGCCGATCGTCATCGTGTCTTCGTCCGGCTCGCAGCTACTCATGAATGCCCACGGCAGCGAGGCGGTGTACGTGTCCTGTCTGCGCAATTTCTCGGCGTTGGCTGAGTATGTTCACGCGAGACACAAACGCATCGCCGTGTTGGGCGCCGGAACACATGGGCAGTTTCGCCGCGAAGACCAATATGGATGCGCCTTGGTGGCCGAGAGGCTGGTGAAGGCGGGATTCCGTCCGGAGTCCGAAGCGACAACGGAAATCATCAAGCGTTGGTCCGTCGCGGAATTGGATGAGCTGCGATCGGGTCGTAGCGCGGCGTACCTTGAGCGTTCCGGCCAGACGCGAGATATTGAATTTACGTTGAGTCATGTGGACGATTTGCGGGTCGTGCCGATTCTTGTTAACGACGAAGTGGTGATAGCGAACAAGGATGATCTCGTTGCGTAACGATGTCCCGGTCGTGGTTGTGAATTGCAAGCTCGGCGGACTCGCCATTATGCGAAGTCTTGGAGAGCTTGGAGTGCGAATCCACGGAATTGATTCAGATCCTGATGCGGCCGGACTGCAGTCCCGTTACTGCCGGACTCGATCTTTCGCGAGCCTTGAGCTTCGGGATTCGAGTGAATTGCTGGCAGAGCTGGATCGCGTATCGGGGAATCTCGGGACGAAGGCAGTCCTTATACCGACCTCCGACGATACTGCGTTGTTCGTGGCGCAGAATCGGGAGCATCTGGCGCGGCGGTTCATGTTCCAGGATAACGGCGCGCAACTCGTCAGCGACCTGATAAGCAAGCAGGGGATGGCCAGGCTGGCGAACGAAAGCGGAGTTCCTGTCCCCGGAACGCTCTTTCCGGGCAGCGAAGCCGATGTTCGGGCGTATATCGAGGGGGAAGGTCAGTTTCCGGTGATGCTAAAGGCAATAGATGGGGTACGCCTTGCGAAGCGCACCGGCGTCAAGATGGTGATTGTTCGGTCAGCTGACGAGCTTCTCGAGAAATTTCGGGAACTCGATGAGCCGGGTTTTCCCAATTTGATGTTGCAGGAGTACATCCCGGGCGGCGACGATCAGATTTATATCTTTAATGGATACTTTGACGCGCAATCGGAGTGTCTGGCTGCCTTCACCGGACACAAGATACGGCAGTTTCCCGTGCATGTCGGATGCGCGTCGCTTGGGGTATGTCGTACGAATGCCGATGTGGCACATCTGACGACGCGCTTCATGAAGGTGATCGGGTATCGGGGCGTCCTGGACATTGGTTATCGATTTGACGCTCGAGACGGCAAGTACAAGGTGCTGGACATCAACCCAAGGGTGGGGCAGGCATTTCGCTTATTCGTCGACAAGGACGGGCTCGACTCCGTGCGCGCCCTGTATCTCGACCTGACCGGTCAGTCCGTTCCGGCCTGCGTTCCGCGCGAGGAGCGAAAGTGGCTGATCGAGGACATGGATATTGTCTCTTCGTACCATTACTACAGAGAAGGTTCGTTGAGCTTGGGTGATTGGCTCCGATCCTTTAAGGGCGTCGAAGAAGCAATGTGGTTTCGCTGGCGCGACCCTTGGCCGTTCCTCCAAATGGCGGGGCGCCTGCTCAGGCAAGCCGCGTTTTGGATGGTGAAGCGTCTTCGGAGAATGTTCGGACTGCGCGCCGATGCGACCGCCTGATCCGGCGGACATTGGCGGCTTGTCGGGCCTTCCCAGCAAGCCCGGGGTCTAGGTTCCATGGCAAAAGGTGGACTGGAAAGTCGCATTATTCGGCTGCAGCGGCTTGCGGAGCGGCTGCGCCAAATCTGGATCCATTGGCGCGGAACGTCCGGGCAAATCTACTTCGAACATCGGGTAGCGGAATACGAGCGAATGTGGCGCGCCGTGGCAGAAGCGTTGGGCGCGGAATTTCATCCCTTGTCCCGCGAAATATGGGAGATCCGGCGCGGCAATGCACGCAGTCGGATCGCCAGCTACCAGCTCGAGTTTGATAATCCCGTAATTCTCCGAATGGCTGGAGATAAGCCGCTGATGCACAGAATGCTCAGCGATGCCGGTTTGCCAGTGCCTGACCACCAGGTGTTTACGCTCGATTCGCTGGCGAATGCCTACCGCTTTCTCGAGAAGTATCCGCTTGCCTGTGTGGTCAAACCGGCCGGAGGCTATGGCGGGCGGGGTGTGACCACGCACCTGGTGACGACAGAGGGGATCAAAAAGGCGGCGATACTGGCCTCACTTCATTCAAGAGAGTTGCTTATCGAGCGCCAGATTCCAGGCGAGTGTTATCGCATTCTGGTTCTCGAGGGCCGAGTAGTGCATGCGGTGTGTCGCCTCGGTCAGCGCCTTCGGGGCGATGGCCACAGCACGATCGGCCAGTTGCTGGGCAAGCAAGATGGGCAGTCCGGGGACCCGCGCCGGTTACTGGACGACGCCGATGTGCGCTTCACGCTTGGCTACCAGAACCTGGCCCTGGATTCGGTTTCGGAAGAAGGTCGGGAGTTTCTGGTGCGAAGCGTGAATGACCCGCATAGAAAGAATATTGAGCTAAGGACAGTCTATACCGAGACCGTCACAGAGCGCATAGGTCGAGGCATTGTGCAGCAGGCAGAGCAGGCGGCGACAATCCTGGGGTCTGACCTGCTCGGCGTGGACATCATCGCGACTGACGTCAGCCAGCCCCTGAACGGGCAAAATGGCGTGATCAACGAGGTGAATACCACTCCCGCGTTGCACCATCACTACGATGTTGAGCGGGAAAAATATCCGGACGTCGCCTTGAAGGCGATGTCGGCGCTGTTGAGTCGCAGTGCGCGAGCTTGATTCGACTGACGGCTGACTACTGGTCGAGGACTTGATAGTTTTGTGAGCTTTATGGCGAGTACTGACACGATCCGGATTGCTGCAATGGGTGACGCGATGCTTGGCAGAAGTGTCGGTGCCCGCTATGAGGCGCGACCGGACGACTTCGCAATGGCCGACATTCGCGGCGTGGTCGATGGCCATGACATTGTGTTTGTGAATCTTGAATGTCCGGTGAGTAGCCGGGGCAGGCCAGACCCCATTCAAAAGCCAAACGTGACGTTCTGTGCACCGCCTGCGACGATTCAGATCCTCAAGGGACTCGGTGTCAACGTGGTTTCTGTCGGCAACAATCACGCACTCGACTACGGGGCCGAGGCGTTGGAGGACACCCTCTCTCACCTTACTGCGGCGGGCATTCAGTGGGGAGGTGCAGGCCGGGACTACGCGGAGGCGAACGCGCCGATCTGTCTCGAGGTGAACGGCCAGAGAGTTGCGATTCTTTCCCATGTTTTCATCTATTCAGCCAGCACCAGGATGGCCGCCGACCAACAGCCAGGCGTGGCGGACCACCGCATTGAAAGGATCCTTCCAACAATCAGCCAACTCAGGAGAAACGGATATATCGTCATTGTGTCGGCGCATTGGGGTCTCGAATATGCATTTCACCCGATTCCCTATCAGCGCCGCCAGGCGAGGCAGATGATCGAGGCGGGTGCGTCGCTGATACTTGGCCACGGTCCGCACTACCCCCAGGGTTTCGAGACCCATAAGCATGGTCGAATCGTATATAGCCTGGGGAATATTCTTTTCGATGAGCCATATCCCTATTCGAACCGGAGCTTCATCTACTCGGTAGCCTTGAGCCGAACCACGGGTAGCGTTGTCGAGGAGCAGATCACTCCCGTCCGAATCGTCGGCGGCGTGCCTAGAATCATGACCGGTCATGACGGGCAGCGGCTTCGTCGTGCCCTGGACGCCCTAACGAGGGGATATCAAGCTGCGTCAAGGAAGCAGCAGCGGAAAATCAGCGCTCGGTATCTTTCCGATATCATCAACAGAGTACTCACGATGAAATCTCTGCGGTTCCTGTTCCTGCCGCCACTGTCTTTCTACCGGGATGTCGGTCTGACCGGCATTGCGCAAAAGATGCGCATTCGCAACCTGTTCGGGATTTTCCGCAAGGTCTGGAACTAGCCGGTTTCGTTGCTTCAGCACACTCGAACGGGTTCGCGCGCGGCACTCCCCCGATGTGGTCGGCCACACCTCGAGCCGGTCAAGAGACCCCGTCGAATGGCCGGAGAGGGCCTGTTATTGGTGGCTCGTCCGGGGTCCCCGCGGGCGCTTCACTCCACGCCGTTGGCCGGTCATGGCACGGCGCCAGGCGGGATTTCGATCAGGTAGGTGTCGACGTTTGTCAGGCCCGGCCGATCCCAGTTCGAATTGAAGACAAATTTCGTCAGGTCCCGATTTGGCGATGCATGGACCTGCGAGAAATAGTCATCGTCGCCGGAGCCGTTCTGGGCAAAGACCGTGTGATGATGCGCGAGATAGAAGATCCGCGGATTGGGCACCAGTTCGACAAGGTATACCTTGTTGTTGAACCAGTCGTTCTGACCATAGAACTCTCCGCCAAACTCCGAGACCACGACCCAGCCGGGTCTTTGAAACGCCTTGCCGGAGATATGGCCGGCAAAGTAGCTCGATGGGTTGGTCCAAAAGGAAAAGAGATTGGTGGTTTGGCCGGTGTCCAGGTCGACCATGTAGAGGTTGCCCGAGTCGGGCGCATCGCCTTCATCGTCTCCAACAAATGAATCATGACCGTTCGCACCAATCGCGACGTCAGTGTGCGCAGTTTGCCCATTGGGGCGCAGGTGTCGGTACGACTGAAAGTCGGCAGTAAACGAAATTGGGCCGCCCGGCAGGTTGGCACCGAGTGGCCGATCGTTAATCGCATACTGGGCGACAATATACTTGCCGCTCGGGCTCATCGTGACGTTGTTTGGGGCGTACGCGCTGCTAAATCCGGCGAGACCATTGGTCGTGCCGAGAATGGTGTCGGTGCAAAGGTTGTAGGTCATCAGTCCAAGAAAGTTGAAACTGGAATCCTGGACAAGGAATCCCCAGTAGCATCCATCGGCCGACGGAGACCCCTCCGACTCCGTCCACACGCGCGCCGCGCTCGCCCAGGGGAGGCGCCCGGCAAAGTTGGCGACGACGCTGGACACTCCGGTTTGGACATTGACCTTGCTGATCGTCAGACCGCCGTTGTTGGGCAAGTAGTACAGGGTGTTCGGGTCGGTAGGGTCCCACTGTGGCTCCGCATCCCCGCCCGGTCCTGGCACCTTCTTGACGTACTGAAGAGTTCTCGCATCGTAGACATGCCATGTTCCATCATAGGCGTAGACAAGAATAAGCGAGTCGTCGGCATTGAATGCCTGGCGTCGAGAGTAATCCACGCGTGCAAAATACAGATAAGGAGGGATCTCGGCATGTGCATCGCTCACTCTTACGACGCATGTTCCGTAGGTTGGGTCCGCGANNCAACTGAAAGGCCGGTTGGTAAAATCCATCGCAAGGGGTACTGGCTGACGTGGAGCCGGTGGTGAAGGACCATGTCTTGTCACTCGCAAGGGCGTTGCCGGCCAGATCCTTTACTCCGTTCGTTCCCCCATGGATTGTCACTGAATAGGTCGTGTTGGGCGCCAGCGGAGCGGGATTGGTGGGCGTGAGCCATGCCATCGCACCGGACAGGGAAACAGCACTCACGACGCCGGCAATAGAGAAGGTGGCGGCGTTCACGCTTGCCGACTGCAACGGCTCACTGAAGATGACCACGGGCCGAACATTGGTGGGGACATTCGTCGCATTGTTAGTTGGATAGAACGAAGACACCGTCGGCGGCACCGTATCCGGCGTGCCCGGCGGAGTNNCTGCAACGCGACTCGGCAAGCGACCGGGAATATGCATGGTCCCCCCTTTCAACAAGACGAATGGCTGGTCGACGGGCAGAAGTAGCCTGTTGGAACGAGACCGGCAACGACAAATGCCATCCCACGAAGCGTGGTCATGCTCACGCATTGCCCTCGCTCCGGACCAATTGTCTGCCACAAGTCTTGCACCAATGTGACCGGGCAATTCTGGCGACGCACCGCAGTCCGGATTCTTCTCAGTCCCCAAAAACCGACTGACCAGGTAGCGGGCACCAGTATGCGCCTGTTGCCAGCGATTTGCAGGCGCAGGCGATCTCGCACGAAGACAGTTGGACCTGAGCGGCCGATACAAGGAAGGGGACGATACGGTGGGCGTATCAGAAATGAAACACTACAGTCGATTCAGGCTGGTTAAGGATTCCGTGACGACCAGTTCGACCCCGTCAGCCCTCAGTCGACAGCACGCCAGTCACGAAACGAATAGGCGGCATTGCCGAGCACCTCGTGAAGCGCGAGCTCAAAATCGGCTGGCCCATTGTTGTGAGGAAACCACGCGCGCCACCCCATTGCCGTATTGTGGCGAAAGTCGCATGGAAACTGTTGAACGTGCAGTCCCATCCTCGTCGCCACGTTGACAGCGCGAGGCATGTGAATGGCGCTGGTGACGAGCCAGATCTCCGGCCGATCCGTGCCGAGCGAGTCCCGCAACGTTGTAATGTTCTGGTAGGTGTTGCTAGCCGCGCGCACCACCACAATCTCTGACTTGGGGACACCGTAGGACCTGGCGACCTCCGCCATTCGATCGGCAACTGCCTTTCCATCTGAGGCGATCGGGCCGCCATTGAACATCAGGCGCCCGCCGATGCGTTGCCAAAGATCGATGGCGGCGATCGTCCGGTTCCATCCATGTTCATCGAGATAGGCGCGCTCGCCTTCCACCGTATTGCGAACCCGTCCGGATGCGAGCGCGACGATCAACCGCGCTCGGGATTGTGCTTCATGGCGTTCGGGTAGCACCGGCGCCGGTCCGTCCTCGAGACGACCAATCAGCCAATTCGAAAAGATCGGCGCGCTCGCGATGTAGGTGCAAACTGCCAGCGCAACCAATAGAAAACGCAGCCGGCGTAATAGCGATCGATCGGGGGCCCTGAAGCCCGCGATTGCCAGAATAAGCAGTAGCGCGAAAAGATAGACCGCCGATGGAAGCAGAACCTGAGCGACGTCAGAGAATAGGAGCATCGTTCAAAGGCCTCAATCCAGCTGGGCGTTCACGGCGCCAGTTGAGCCCGCCCGGTTGGCAGCGCGGCACGGCCGCGAGTCGGCAAGTACCGCTATTCACGGGCGGCCCGATTGCGATGCCACGCCCAAGCGGTTTCGACAATGGAATCGAGCGTACCGAATTCCGGACGCCAGCCCAAAATTGTCTGGGCCTTCGTTGAGGATGCGACCAGAACTGGCGGGTCTCCCGGGCGACGCGGCATGACCTGGTAGTCGATTCGCTTCCCCGTCACCCTCCTTGCGGTGTCAATGACCTGCAACACGGAGAACCCTGCGCCGTTTCCGAGATTCATCACTTGGCTGGTCCCACCGCGCGCCAGGTGATCCATCGCCAGCATATGTGCACCCGCAATGTCGTTGACGTGGATGTAGTCGCGCACACAGCTTCCGTCCGGCGTATCGTAGTCGTCACCAAATACCTGTAAAGATCCGGAGCGCTTTTCGACGACAGAGCGCAGCACGTTCGGAATCAGGTGGGTTTCGGGTTCATGATCCTCGCCGATCAGGCCGTCTGGCGCAGCGCCGGCTGCATTGAAATATCGGAGCGCCACGCTTCGAATGCCAAATTCGGTATCGTAGGCAGGCAGGAGCTGTTCCACGAGCAGCTTCGTTCGCCCGTAAGGGTTTATTGGGGCGGTGGGATGGCCTTCCGCGATAGGGAGATCATGCGGCATCCCGTAGACGGCCGCGGATGACGAGAATATGAAATTGCGCGTACCGTGACGTACCATCGCATCCAGCAGGTTCACAGTACCAGTCACGTTGTTGCGGAAATACCCTCCCGGATCGCGCATCGACTCGCCTACCAGAGACTTCGCGCAGAAGTGCATGACCACATCGTACGAGCGCGCGGAGAAGATCCTCTCCAGATCGTCCGGCCGTAACAAGTCACCCTGAACCAGCGGGCCCCACTGCACGGCGTAGGCATGCCCGGTAGTCAGATTGTCGAACACGAAGACCTCATGTCCCGCTGAGGCCAGCATTCGGCACATATGTGCGCCGATGTAGCCGGCGCCACCGCATACAAGCACTTTCACGCAGTCCCCCTGGCGCGCGCCGGGACTATCGACGGCGGCGGCGATCGTCCGCCTGCCTCGACAATTCACCCAGGCAATAGCGCACGAATGCTATAGCCTCCATACACAGGTACCAGTCTCCCGCAGCGCGGCGGAATCGAATTTCGATTTCACATCGACAAAGCAGCCGTTTGGTGTCAGTTTGCTGGCGAGCTCGCGGATTGGCATTTGCAGGTACTGCGTGTGAGCGACTGCCGCGATCATGGCATCGGCTTTCGGCAACTGATCCCACGATACCAGATCGATGGCGTACTCATGACGGGCTTCCGCAGGATCTGACACCGGGTCATGGACGAACACCTCCATGCCGTACGCCTTCAGTTCGTTGATGACGTCGATGACGCGAGAGTTGCGAAGGTCGGGCACATCCTCCTTGAAAGTGAGCCCGAGCACGATCGCCTTGGCTCCCTTTACGGGACTTCCGCCGCGGATGAGCTCCTTGACAGTTTGCTCCGCAATGAACTTGCCCATGTTGTCGTTAATGCGTCTGCCGGCAAGGATCACTTCCGGATGGTATCCCAGCATCTCTGCCTTGTGCGTCAGGTAGTAGGGATCGACGCCAATGCAGTGTCCGCCAACGAGGCCTGGACGGAACGGGAGAAAGTTCCATTTCGTGCCGGCCGCTTCCAGCACCTCAAGCGTATCGATCCCGAGCTTCTTGAATATGACGGCGAGTTCGTTCATCAACGCGATATTAAGGTCGCGCTGGGTGTTCTCTATGACTTTCGCGGCCTCGGCGACCTTGATGCTGGATGCGCGGTGGACACCCGCCGCGATCACGGAGCTGTACAGCTTCGCGACGGCCTCGAGCGTCGGTTCATCGTCGCCCGAGACGACTTTGACGATTCTCGTGAGTGTGTGTTCCTTGTCGCCCGGGTTGATGCGCTCCGGCGAATAGCCAACGTGGAAATCACGTTTCCATTTTAGGCCGGACTCCTGCTCCAGAATCGGCACGCACACTTCTTCGGTGGCGCCGGGATAGACGGTGGACTCGTATACGACGGTTACGCCCTTTTTCATATGCCGGCCAGTGATCCGGCTCGCGCCGACGAGTGGAGAGAAGTCCGGCCGACGGGCAACATCAATCGGCGTCGGTACGGCAACAACCACAAAATCCGCCGCAGCTATCGCCTTGGGATCAGTGGTCACTTGCAGCTGTGTCGCCGCGCGTAGCTCCTCGGATGACACCTCGCCCGTCGGATCGACGAACGAGCGATAGCTTTGCACCTTGGCCTCGTTCAGGTCGAACCCGATCGTCTTCATTTGCTTGCCAAACTGGACTGCAAGCGGGAGTCCCACGTAGCCCAAACCGACGACTGCAACGGTAGTCATGCAAACACTCCAATTCTCAGGGGATAGTGCGTTGATGCGCGGGCGCCAGTGTACCGTAGCGAAAGATGGCCCCCAAAAGCCCCGTTTGGCAGTTGGCGATAATGGTGATATGTGTTTCAACCATGTTACACGCTTGGGGCGCAGGGTTCCGATCCTTGCACTGGTGGGGCAGTATTGGGGCGTGAGGGCCGAACGTCCCGACCATCACTGATCATAAGAGGAGAACGACCATGGCAGAGATTCGCATAGCCAAGGGGGCTGGCATTGTCTGATCCGAGGGCGCCTAGAACCGCTCGGAGTGCAATTGAAGTGCAGGTGCGAGTGGCTGATCCTGCACAACTTGATTCAGCGACTCTGGCGGAGTGGGCACGACTCGAAGAACGTTCCTTTGAGGCGAATGTCTACCTGTCGCCACATTTCGTGTTGCCCGCAATCCGTCACCTCGACCCGTCACATCCGCCGTTCATGTTGCTCGCCGAGCGTGCTGACCGGTCACGTGAGCGCTTGTGCGGTGTCGGACTTTTTCGCAAGGAGGGGCCGACCTGGCGTTTTCCGCTGCCCCACCTAAGTGCCTACCGCTCCCGTCACTCGTACCTTACCGGGATACTGGCAGATCGCGACTTGGCCCCACGCGTCGTCGACGGCTTTTTGGGGTACCTCTGCCAACAGGGGCTCGGCTGGCACGGTGTGGAATTCGGGGATTTGGCGATTGACAGCGGCATCGGACCGCTTTTGCTCGCCCGGGCACAGATGCGCGGCGTGCCCTGGTACGAGTATTCGCGTTGCCAGCGCGCGGCGCTGAAACCGGCCGAAGCGGGTGAGAATTATCTCGAGCAACAACTTTCTGCAGGGCGGCGCAAGGACCTTCGTCGGCGTGAGCGACGACTCTCAGAACAGGGGCCGGTAGAATGGCAAGCCGCGCATGGAACTGACCTGTCGAACGAGCATATCGAGCGATTTCTTGCGCTTGAGCACACCGGATGGAAGGGTAACTACGGCACATCTCTGCGCTCGCAGTCGGCCGACGCGGCGTTTTTCCGGGAGTTGATACGGCGCATGGCGCGGGCGGGCCGCGCCGTGATTACCGAGCTTCGTGTCGCAGACGAGGTAATTGCGTCCACCAGCAATCTGGTATCGGGCAATGCGGCCTTCGCGTTCAAGTTGGGTTGGCATGCTGACTACAAAAAGATGGCCCCGGGAATTATTAATGAGATTGAGCTGGTCCGGCACGCACCGACCCTGTTTGGCGACTGCGAGTACATCGACAGCGGTAGTCTACCCGGTTCATTCATGGAGGAACTGTGGGCTGGGCGCCGCACGTTGGCATTCGGTGCCTTGGCCACCACAACTCTCGGGCGACGGGCCCTCGGTGCCTTTAATTGGTTGCACCGGCTCAGGCGCACGCTCGTCCCGGCGAGAAGGCGGGAATGCTCCAAGTGAAAAGGTCCGGCACGGATGCCCGATGATCTCGATGGTTAGCGAGCGTGCTGTCCCGAAACACTGCGCCCCTACTGCCTACCGACCTGACGATCCAATGACGACGGACATTTTTAATTCGACTAGGGCCGAGATTTCAGGCGCTGTCTGGCAGCGAAGATCTTGGGCAACGCGCAGTCATGTGCGGGACAAACGACGGGGAGATGGATGAAACTCTTGGTGACGGGCGGGGCTGGATTTATTGGCTCGCATCTGGTCGAGCGGTTGCTGATCGATGGGAGTGGCGTGCGAGTACTCGACAATCTTTCAACGGGCAAGCGCTCCAACTTGCCCGCGCACGGCGCGATCGAGTTCATGGAGGGCGACATTCGGGATCAGCAGACGGTCGACGCTGCCGTGGCTGGCGTCGATGCCATCGTGCACCTCGCCGCCGTAGCGTCTGTGCAGGCGAGTGTGGATGATCCGGTTGGGACGCACGCTGCGAATTTCGATGGTACTCTTAATCTTCTGGAAGCCGCGCGCCGCACAGGCGTCACGCGCTTCCTTTATGCGAGTTCTGCAGCGGTGTATGGCGACAACGCCCGACTACCGGTGACCGAGGACTTGGCGCTCAACCCCCTCACACCTTACGCGGCAGACAAGCTGGCCGGCGAGTACTACCTTGGTTTCTATCATCGCAAGTTCGGATTGCGGACCACGGCTTTCCGGTTCTTCAACATTTATGGTCCGAGGCAGGATCCGTCTTCACCGTACTCCGGCGTAATCAGTATTTTCGTCGATCGGCTGCGCACCAGTGCGCCAGTGACAATTTTCGGCGACGGTCGGCAGACGCGTGATTTCGTCTTTGTGGGTGATCTTGCCGAATTATTGGCACGGGCCATCGAGGTGCCCGCGACCGTCGGCAAGGTAATGAACGTTGGGCGTGGCGTCGAGTGTTCGCTGCTTGAACTGCTTGCTACCCTCGAGCGACTGTGCGGACGCAGGCTCGAATGCCGCCACGAGGCGGCGCGGGTCGGCGATATCCTGCGCTCTTGTGCCGATACCGCCCGCCTCACTGCGGTCCTGGGTAGTGCGCCGGGGACGAGCATGGAGGCGGGACTCGCCGAGTTGCTGCGCTATAGTGGCATCGCGCGCGCGGCCTGAATCGTCAATGCGGTAGAACCGGGAGTTGCGCGCGCACGTTGAAGCTGCGCGCACCATCGGGGCGCGGTGGGCCGATCATTCGCAACAGCGGTTCGAGTTCCTGTTGGCGTCCGCGCGCGCTGGCGGTTCCCTGCACATGCAATGAGCCATCACCAAAGGCCTTCCAGACGCCTTCGGCGGTTATGTCGAGGTCTCCACTCTCGGTATTGGCGCGAATGCGGATTTCGGGTCCGCGGCCTTCCAAGGCAACGCGATATTGCCCGAGTACTTGCAGGTTCATCATCTGTGTGCCGGCATTCGCCCATACGACCTCGGCCGTACCATTGACCGTGCCCGGTTCGAATCGCAGCGTGTCGGCGGTCACCCGGATATCGCCTTGTGGGGCGAGTAAACGTGCCGCGGGGAGAAGGGTCGGGACAAGTTCGGCCGGCAAAGCCGCCCTCAGGTCATGTGCGGACCAACCTCCCAAGTCACGCCGCAATTCGGTCTGCAATCGTGTGTGGTCGTTTTGGGCTTCGATATGCACGGCTAGAGCGGCGCGCAGCAGCCGCGACGGCAGAATCTCCCAACGCACTGTCGGCGCCATGGGAGGCGAGGCGAGGCGGAGCACCCCAGTTCCAGACCAAACAGTTCCCCGTGGTTGTTCGAGGACGATGGTGCCGGTCGAAAAGCGCGCCAGCGTCCAAGACAACACCGAGGCCGGGAGTGTGACGAGCAAGAATCCCAGGTAGACGGACAACGCGAGCAGGGCATAAGCAGCCCCGCGCTTGGCGCTGGCTGTCATCCCGCTGTGCGCAACCGGATGCGCGCGTTTACCAATCCGGCCGTGGTGTGGGCATCGATTTGCGCATCATCGACCAACAGCCCGTTATTCTTCTGTAGGCCCGCAAGCCAGGTGATCACCGCGTTGAAAGGCACGGCCTCGAGCTTGACACGCACCCCGTGGGTACCGTCGAGCTCTATACTGGCGGGCTTCAGTCCCTGCGCGGAGGCGGTTTGCTCGATCGTCGTTGTAAGGTTGGTGTTGCTTGGCACCGAGCGACCGCGAAACTCGCGCGCAAGCGGTGCCTGTGCCCGCATCCAGAGAAGCTGCTGCTGTGCCCTCGGGGCGGCATCGCGCAACTTTGCGAGGTCGCGCTGCATCGGTATCCAGAGTAGCGTGTACAGCACCATGATCGTCACCACGCCCGCGCCCACGCTGACTAGCCAGCGTTCACGCGGTGCCAGCTGTGCCCAGATGTTTTTTACTGCGGTTGGCAACTCCACCTTTACTTTCATGACGGGCCCTTCGACGGCGTCTTGGTGTCGGTATAGAGGCGTACACGCCCATCCACTTCGCCAGCGCGCGGTGTGACCGCGAGCAGTTCCGCGCGCAAGCCGGACGCCTCGAGCGCGGCGCGCAACGCCTCTGGTGAAGCGGGGGTAGGCCAGGTGAGCTCAAGCGTCAAGGCGCGATCGGCATAGCGCAGTCCACGTACACGCACCCGCGGGCTTGCGCGCAGAACCTTTGTCGCACGCGCCAGCAACGGAAGAAAATCGACATTACCGGCGCCCTGACGGGTTTGAAGGGCCTCCAGGTTGCGCTGCATCTGCACGGCCGGGTCGAGCACGGTTTTGATCTCGGGAAAGACATCGCGCAGAAGCCGCGTCATTTCATTTGTGGCTTGCGTGTGCTGGCGCTTCAGGCGCCACCATTCGGTGGCATCGAAGGCGATGCTGCCAACTACCCATAACAGCAGTGCGACGGCCGCGACCAAGTAGGGTCGCAGCGCATCCAGGTTGATTACGCTGGCCGCAAGTTCGCGGGCGAGCAGATTGATCGGTGGCTGCGGTTCGGTTGTTGCCTCCCACATGCTGGGCTTCTCGATTCGGACCGGCACGCCGAGTCTGCTTTGCCAGGCGTCGGCGCGCAGCTCGCCGGGCGCATGGAACAAGACCAGACACTCCGGCGCCTGCTTATCTCGTGTCGCCTCCTGCAGGGCCGCGATGAGCAAGGCCGGTGGATTTTCAACTGACGCAGGACAGACAAAACCCGACATCGTGCCACGCCGCACGAGCAGCTCGTCTCCGAGGAAAGCGGCCGACCAACAGTCGGGCGCCAAAGGCACTGCCAGCGTTACCGGACAGAGCGACTTGAGCCTGAGCTTCGCCTGTATGAGCGCGTCGGTCCATGCCTGAAGACGCTCGCGGCTGGTCACCGCAACCGACAGGCGATCGTCGGCCTCGCGCCGCCAGGAAAAATTCAACTGCTCAGGATCGCCGAGCAGCTGATCCTCCAGCGCAAAGGGGAGGGCCTGCGCGATCTTGGCACGCGAGGTGGTGGGAAGGCGCGCTTCCGTAAGAACTGTGTCGGCTGCCGGCGTCCAGACAAAGACGAACGCATCCAAGCTGCCGGCCGG
>DKBM01000036.1:0-14398 GCA_002451215.1 Proteobacteria bacterium UBA6900 | reverse complement strand
TCGACATACACGATGCCGCAGTAGTCCTCGTCATGCTCTGCGCGCAGCAGCATATCAACGGCGTCGATGAAGCGCGTTACATCCTGGGCGCCGCGCGGCGCGCCGGGAACATCGAGTCCAATCGCATAGATGTACCAGCCATCGCCGGCATGCGCACGCAACACCTGCCAGAAGTCATCGAGACGTTGCCAGGTCAGGAGATTGGTGAAGCGGCCGCGGAACGCGGTTCGGAACGGACTGTCGGGTGAGGGCGCCGTGCTTCGGTGCGACAAGAATCTCATTTGAGCCGTGACAACCTTTTCTTCAGTGCGTCCAGATCGAACGCTGACCCGAAGTCCAGGTTGCGGTGGCCGAACTCGATGAGCGGCATCACCTTTTGGACCAGATCGGGCAGATAGGGGATAAGTTTACCCCCGTCGCCGGCGACAAGCATCTCGATGGCACGCTCCAGATCCGGTTGTTCCATCACGGCCTCTTCCGGCGCCGTTAGCTGGTCCTCGTAGCCAACCCCAAGGCGGTTGCCACCCTGGGCCTTGGCAAGCGTCAGGCGTTGGCTGGCGGTATGCAGTAGTTCCTCAAAGGTATCGGTCGGGTCGCGTCGCTGGGTGGCGAGACCAAGGCTCACGGTGAGCGGCAGATCGACGCCGCCTTCATTGAAGGTGCGCTGGGACACGGCGGCGCGTACGCGCTCGCAAAGCACGGCAGCATCCATGCGGCTGGTTGCGGGCGCCAAAATGGCAAATTCGCTATCGATCAGGCGGGCGAGAGTGTCTTCGGTTCGGGCGGTGCGCTTGAGGGCCTGGCCGACGAAACGCAGCACCTGTTGGGCGACTGCCTCGCCATGGTTGGCGACGATGTCCGCGAACTGGTCTACGTCCATGCGGATAATGGAAAGCTCGCGCTCGTGGCGCCTCGCGGCGGTGAAATCCTGGGCCCCGCGCTCGAGCAAGTAGCGGCGACTATGCAGGCCGGTAATGCCATCGGAAGCACCGGTCTGCGCAGCCGTCTCTGTTTCCTCACTCAGCAGTCTGCGGGCCTGGTCGATCTTGGCATGGGCGCGTGCTCGTGACAGAAGCTGGACGCCATCGATGGGTTTGGTGATGAAATCGGTCGCGCCACAGGCGAATGCGCGCTCGCGGGTGAGATCGTCCTGCGCGCCCGTGATGACGATGACCGGAAGGTCGCGGATGCGGCCTTCCTCGGCTGCGCGTACGCGGCAGATGAGCCCGTAGCCATCAAGCCGCGGCATGTCGATATCGGTAATGAGGACCTCTATCTGGTCATCCGGCTCCAGCCGGGTCCAGCAATCCTCGCCATCCTCGGCTTCGACCACGTCGAACCGGTCACCGAGAATCTTGGTGACGGCTTTGCGGATGACGCGCGAATCGTCCGCTACCAGGACCCGTACCCTGGTCCTGGTCGGTGTGCTTGTTCCTGAGCCCTCTGGGCTCATGGCTATCCCCCCGGGGCGTGCCGCCCTCGATTAAACATAGTCCAAGGCCAGGCATCCTTCCAAGCCCGTGCGGGATGGGGGTGTTCAGCCGTGGCGGCGGTGACGCCAGTACTCGACGGCGATCGGGACAAGGGAGAGGACGATGATACCGAGGATCACCAGACTCAGGTTTGTCTTCACCCAGGCCAGATTCCCAAAGAAGTAACCCGCCAACAACAGCAATACTACCCAGAGCAGGGCGCCGACGACGTTATAGGCGAGGAAGCGCCCGTAGGTCATGTTGGCTGCGCCGGCCACGAAGGGTGCGAAGGTACGGATGATGGGCACAAACCGGGCAATGATGATTGTCTTGCCACCATGGCGCTCATAGAACTGGTGCGTGCGCTCGAGGTGGCTGCGGTTCAGCCAGCGGTAGTCTCGCTGGAAGACCTTGGCGCCGAGATAGGCGCCGATGCCGTAGTTCACGGTGTCGCCGAGGATCGCGGCGGCAACGAGTATCGCCATCAGCCAGTAGACATCCATGCCGCCCGCGGCGGCTAGCGTGCCGGCCACGAACAGCAGCGAATCGCCTGGCAGGAAAGGCGTCACGACCAGTCCGGTTTCGCAAAATACGATGACGAACAGCAGCAGATAGATCCAGGCGCCGTGTTCCTGCAGGAACACGCCGAGGTGCTGATCAAGATGCAGCACCAGGTCGATTAAGTGGGTGATCCACTCCATGCGCCGTTACCAGAAGTAGAACAGCACCAGGATTCCGAAGCCGATGCGATACCAGGCGAATGGCCGGAAGGTATGGCGCGCGACATACTTCAGGAAACCCTTCACCACGAACACCGCAGTGATGAAGGCCACCACAAAACCAACCGCGAAGAGCAGGGTGTCGCTCGCTTGCAGGTACTCGCGGCTCTTGAAGAGGTCGTAGAGCGTTGCCGCGAACATGGTCGGCATCGCCAGGAAGAACGAGAACTCGGTTGCGGTCGTGCGTGACAAACCGGTGAGCAGTCCGCCCATGATGGTGGCACCGGCGCGTGAGGTGCCAGGGAATAGTGAAAACGTCTGTGCAATACCGACTTTGAAGGCATCGAGCGGTGTCACCTCGTCCACACTGTGGATCCGCGCGCCGCGGTGTTTGTGCCAGCGCTCGATGACGAAGATCAGGAATCCGCCGACGATCAGGGCAACTGCGACCGTGATGGGACTGAACAAGTAGGCTTTGATGTACTTGTGGGTGAGCAATCCGATTACGGCCGCGGGAAGAAACGCGATGAACAGGTTCAAGATGAAGCGGCGCTCCGGCGCGCGATGCATGCCGGAGGCGAGCGCCCATACCCGCGCACGGTAGTACCACATCACGCCGAGAATGGACCCGAGCTGGATGAATATCTCGAAGGCTTTGGCGCGCTCGCCAGTAAATCCAAGCGTGTCCCCAACGATGATCAAATGCCCGGTGGAAGAGACCGGCAAGAATTCGGTCAGTCCCTCGACGATGCCGAGGATCACCGCTTGCACGAGCAGTATCAAATCCACGTTGCCTCAGTGCGCGACGCGTCGCGCGGCATCACCAGGGGCTGATCCGTCGGGGCGCACGTTGGCGGCGTGACGGATCAGGAGGGTAGGGAACCGAAGGTGTGTCCGTTCAAGGAAAGGGGCGTTTAGCCCATCTGCTTTTCGCGGATTTCGCCGAGCGTCTTGCAGTCGATGCACATCTCGGCCGTGGGGCGAGCCTCGAGGCGTTCGATGCCGATCTCGACGCCACACTCCTCGCAATAGCCATACTCGCCTTCATCGAGACGCGCGATGGCCTCGTCAATTTTCTTGATCAGCTTGCGCTCGCGATCGCGCGAACGCAGTTCAAGAGACATGTCCGTTTCCTGGCTCGCGCGGTCGTTTGGATCGGGCGGATTCTCGGGTTCATCACGCATCTGGTGCACGGTGCGCGTGATTTCTTCCTCGAGTTCCTTGCGCCAGGCAAGCAGCACCTTGCGGAAGTGCTCTTGCTGCTTCTTGTTCATGTACTTTTCGCCTTTCTTCGCCACGTAGGGCTTGATGCCGGCGACTGGCAGAACCTGCACGGCTTCTTTCGGTTCTACCTTTTTCTTCCTGGCTGTCATGCTTCAACTCCTGCGATAATTCGGGCCGAAAAAGCGGCCAACCCCCTAAAAAATAAGCGCGAATCTATACCAGAAAGGGTTAGGGGGAGCAACCTGAGGCGACCGGCTGTCGCGGCGGCAGGGCGCCGGAAAGTGGCTGAATTTTGTGGCATGGTGGTGACATGGAGCTGAAAGCGCTGATTTTCGATGTGGACGGGACGCTTGCAGATACCGAGCGGGATGGCCACCGGGTGGCGTTCAACGAGGCGTTTGCAGCAGCCGGGCTCGACTGGCATTGGGATATTCCCCTGTATGGGGAGTTGCTGGCCGTGACCGGTGGCAAGGAACGCATGCGCTACTACGTCGAGCGCTATCGTCCCGACTTTCGCAAGCCGGAAGATTTCGACAAGCTTGTCGCTCTCCTTCATGCCGCCAAGACGCGGCACTATACGGCGCTGCTGGCGCGCGGCGCCATCCCGCTGCGCAGTGGAGTCCTGCGATTGCTCGAGGAGGCGCGCACGGCCGGCCTGCGTATCGCGATCGCCACCACGACGACCCCCGCAAACGTGACGGCCTTGCTCGACAGCACGATAGGGGCTCATGCGCAATCGTGGTTCGAGGTGATTGGCGCTGGCGACGTGGTGCCAGCCAAGAAGCCCGCGCCGGATATCTACTTATATGTCCTGGATCGCCTGGGCCTCGAACCATCGGCCTGCTTGGCTTTCGAGGATTCGGAAAATGGTATCAGGGCCTCGAATGGCGCGGGACTGAAAACGGTCATCGCGGTGAACGACTACACGCGCGATCAGGACTTCTCCGGTGCCACTATTGTGCTCGACCAGTTCGGGGAGCCCGAAAGCCCGTTTCGCGTATTGGCTGGCACGGCGGTGAATGGCAGCCGCTACCTGGATGTTGCCATGCTCCGTAAATTACACGGCCCCGCATGAAAGACCTCGCGCGTCGGCTCGATTGCATCCAGCCGTTTCACGTCATGGACATTCTGGCGCGCGCCCGCGCGCTCGAGGCCGCCGGACGATTGGTCATCCATATGGAAATCGGCGAGCCGGATTTTCCAACGGTTGAAAGCATCGTGGCGGCCGGCATCGACGCCCTGGAGGCAGGGAAGACGCACTATACGCCGGCGCTGGGCCTATCCGAGTTGCGCAAGGCTATTGCCACTAGCTACGCGCCCGTCGCAATCGATCCGGATTGCGTGCTTGTTACGCCCGGCGCCACCGGTGCGCTGATGCTGGTTTTTGCCGCGCTGCTCAATGCGGGTGACGAAGTGCTGTTGGCAGATCCCGGTTACCCGTGCAACTGCAATTTTGTGTATTTATTCGGTGGGCGTCCCGTCGGAATACCGGTGAATGCCGAGACGGGCTATCAGCTCACTGCCGATCTGATCGACGCGAACTGGAGCGAGCGCACCAAACTCGTACTGGTTGCGTCACCGTCAAATCCTACCGGTACGCTGGTCGCCGATGCGGAAATGGCACGAATCGTCGAACGGGTCGCGGCCCGCGGCGGCGTACTGGTGGTGGACGAGATTTATCACGGTCTCACCTATGAGACCGAAGCGCACTCGGTTCTTGGGAAGTCGCAAAACGTATTCGTGCTTAACAGCTTTTCGAAGTACTACGGAATGACGGGTTGGCGCCTGGGCTGGATGGTGGCGCCGCTTGAGTACGTCGAACCATTGGATCGGCTGGCGCAGAATATGTTTCTGGCGGCGAACACGCCGGCGCAGTACGCCGCGCTGGCGGCTTTTCGGCCGGAAGTCCGCGCGATCCTGGAAGCCCGACGCCGGGAGTTTCAGCGCCGACGCGACTATCTGTTACCAGCGCTGCGTGCGCTTGGTTTCGACATTCCCATTACGCCGCAGGGTGCATTCTATCTTTACGCCGATTGCTCGCGCCTCGGCGTCGACGCGGAAACATTGTCACGCGATTTGCTGGAGCAGGAAGGGGTGGCGGTTACGCCTGGTCGCGATTTTGGTACATATCGCGCGGAGCAGCACCTGCGTTTTTCCTACGCCAACACGCTCGACAACCTGCGCGAGGGTGTGCGGAGAATCGGAACCTACCTGCAGGCGCGCAGCGCCGGCCCCTAGCACTCGATCAGCGCCACGTCGTCAAAGCGCGATCACCGAACCAAGGTGCTTCGGCAGATCGTGTTCGGATACTTGACCGAGATCCTTGTCCAGTGTCGCTGACACCGCCGCCGCAGTCGGCGTGGTCAGCGATGCGCGCAGGTTTCCAAGAAAACTCGGTTCCGCAACCAGCACGAGTTGATCGAAGCGCTTCTCAGTGCGACCACGGTCCAGCAAACCGGCAAGTTCACGCGCGAAATGCGCCGCGACTTCAACCGTCGCGTCATCCTTGCCGAATCCATGGCGTGCCATTCCACCGCCGCCTGAACTGCTGCTGTAAGACCGGCCGGGTCGGTCACTATTGATCTCGCCGCTCTTCAGTCGTCCCTCGGGATGCGGCAGATCCTGTACAAGCGACAGTCCCTTGCCGCGGCCGGCATTTTCGAATAATCGCGCACCGCTGCGATGTGCCACCAAAACCCAGGTTGTGCTCATGGCGTGTTCCTCGCTGCTACTTGGTTGGTGACTCCTTCTCTCAGTCCAATGCTACCAATTTTTGAAGCCATTCGACCTTGCGCTGGAGCAAGCGCCCGATCCGGTCATTCGGCCGCGTATTGCCGCACCATTCCCTGTAAAGGGAAAGAAACAACTGGAAAAATCGGGCCCATTTCACGTTGTCGGGCTGGCATGTTCGTTGCTCATGTTTGTGACAGGGTGACAGCATATTCCCGGTTCGCCGGGAACAGGGGGAATCATGACGCGCAAACCGGAAACGCCGATGACTGTGGAGGGCGAGGAGCCGATCGACGAGTTGGCAGCCGATGTGTACGAGGGAGACCTGCATGCACTGCAGGAACTTCGGAAACGCTTGGCCGAACCACCGCCACCGCGTGGAACGGCTTCAGCGCCTCCTGACGCGGAATCGGATGCAGAGCCGATCCGAGACTCGCTCTGGCCGCTGATCCGTTAGGGGATCATGGTTCGATCGGCAGGTCGGCCCGATTTCCCCATTCGGACCATGAACCCGGATAGCCGCGGATTCGTGGGAAGCCGAGATACTTGAGCACGAAGTAGGTGTGCGCTGATCGGTGGTGCGTCTGGCAGTAGACGATCACCTCCTTGTCTGGCGACCCACCCACAGCCGTCAGATCCCGCAGTAGAACCTCACGCGGTCGCAAGCGAAACTGTCGGTCACGGTCCATAGCGTTGATCCAGTCATAGTTCACCGCCCCCTTGATGTGGCCGGTGCGTTCTGCCCGTTTTACTTCCCCACTGAACTCGCCGGGTGTGCGGCAGTCGAGCAGCGCGACGTCCGGATCAGCCAGGCGCGCACGCACGTACTCGAGATCAGCGAGCCCTTCGTTCGTGTAGGACACTGGGTTGTTGCCGGTAAAATTAGCCGCAATCTCCTGGCTGACCGGTCCCTGATCCGCAATCCAGGCGTGAATTCCGCCATCGAGTAGCGAGTAGCGCCGATGACCGATGACGTCGAGCGTCCACAAGAGGCGGGCGGCTTTGCCGCCGCCTTCCTCGTCGTACGCCACCACGTGTGTCTTGGGCTGCAACCCGATTTCCGCCAACGCGGCGCCCAGCTGGCCCGCGTCGGGCAATAATCCCATCACCGGTGGGCGCCCTGCCACGATCCGGGCATAGTCGAGATGGAGCGCGCCGGGAACATGGGCTTGCGCATGGATATCGGGACGCGACAAATCCACGATTCGGATATCGGGTTCACCGAGACGCAGCGCGAGGTCTCGTGGTGTAGCAAGCAGTGGCAGGGCAGCGCTCATGATTGCGATCCGCCTGGTCACCTAAGTCGTGGAAGGAAGCAATCCAGCCACCGTTAGGCAGCGGGATTTCCGAGCGATGCGCGCGCCGCTAAACTAGGCGCCAATTCCATTAACTGTCAGACTAGCCGTCGTGGAAATCTTCAAGCTGTTCACCGTCGAAGCCGCACATCGCTTGCCCAATCTGCCGCCCGCGCACAAGTGCTCGCGCCTGCATGGACATTCCTATCGTATCGAGGTGCATGTGACCGGACCAGTCGTTGAACCCGAAGGCTGGGTACAGGACTTTGGCGACATTGGCGCCGCGTTTCGTCCGATCTTTGAGCAACTTGATCACTGTTATTTGAACGAGATCAGCGGATTGGAGAATCCGACGAGCGAAATTCTCGCCCGCTGGATATGGCAGCGGCTAAGACCAGCGCTGCCAAGCCTGTCGAGTATCGTGATACGGGAGACCTGTACCTCGGGTTGCATTTATCGCGGCGAAGCGTGACCGGGCAGACCGCGCGATGAGTGCCGTTTTCGCCGATGCGCCGATCGAGGTCGAGACGGAACCGCAACCCACGGCCAGCGTTATCTGGTTGCACGGGCTTGGGGCCGACGGCAGTGATTTTGTGCCGGTTGTCCGCGAGCTCGACTTGCCCGGCGATTTGGGAATCCGCTTTATATTCCCACACGCGCCGATGCGTCCCGTGACGGTAAATGGTGGATACGTCATGCGCGCGTGGTACGACATCGCGCCCGCGCCGGCAGGATATTGGCAGGATCGAACCCAAATTGATGAGTCGGCGACGTATCTGCATGGGCTGGTGTCGCGCGAGGTTGAGCGCGGGATTGATGGCGCCTGTATCGTGCTGGCGGGTTTCTCGCAGGGCGGCACCGTGGCCCTTCAGGCTGGACTCGCTTGCCATCGCAAGCTCGCTGGCCTGCTGATTCTATCTGCACCTGTGATGCACGCAGCCGATCTCGTTGCGGCACGATGTCCGGCGAACGCCGCGACGGCAATATTTCTTGCGCATGGTACTGCCGATAACGTAGTGCCTTTCCCGATCGGTGAGCGTACTCAAGCGCTCCTCAAGGATGGTGGTTGGCCGGTGTCATGGCATCGTTATGAAGGTATGCCGCATTCGGTGAATGCGGAGGAAATCGCGGAAATCAGTCGCTGGCTTCGTGGCGTACTGAGGCACTGCGGGAAAAGTGCCCTGTTTTCGGCATGAGTATTGCGCTCAACAGGTTGCAGAGCGCCTGAGAGTGGCGGGTGCCGCCAATTTTCTCCCGTGTGGGTGACGGTCTTTCGTGTGGTGCAGGCGTTGCTTGCGCCCGAGACTGTGTCTAACTTATAAATGACCAGGCGCAGGATCTGTCGCCTCACTGCGGTGGCCGGGACAATGGATAAGCCGGGATAACAGAACAATAGGGGGAATCGGGAATGGTCCTAATCAAGGAAACACCACGGGACTGGGCGCTAGTTGGTCTGGTCTGCGTGCTGGCGCTGGCTGCCAACATGCCCGACCAATGGGCAGCCTATTTCAGCCTTGATCGCAAATACGTTTTGGCGGGCCTCATCGCGGTGCTTGGGGTCGCTGTGGTGCGCTACCTCAAGTTCTCATTGGTTCTCATCATCGTGGTACTGGTAGTCGGTGCGAATCTGCCTGAGGACATCGCCAAGGAATTCGGAATCGATCCGCTTATCCTGTTGCTGACGCTGTTGGCGGTGATCATCGCGTCGCTTGCCAACCGCTTCTTTTTTAAGCTACCCACCGGCATGGAGAAGACCGGACGTACCAAGTCGGCCCATGGTGCGGCCGCGCTATTCAACGCTATCCTGAAGGGCCGCATTGCCAGCGTGCAGTCACTACTTGCGCAGGGCGTGGACGTCAACGTCCGCACGGTTTCGGGCAAGACACCGATCATGGCCGCGGCCTTCAAGGGCTACAGTGACATCGTGCAGCTCCTGATCGAAAATGGCGCCGATCCGAACATTCGTGATGCGCGCGGCGACTCTGCACTCAAGATTGCAACACGCGGGGGTTTTACTCGGGCGGCCGATCTTCTCAAGGGCCACGGCGCACGCGATTAGCGACTACTAGTCTAGTAGAGCGCGCGCGCCAGCAACGCGCGGTATTTCCTCGCCAGCTCGTGGTTGCTTCCGAGGAGCGTGAACACGCTGAGCATCGTCTTGCGTGCGGCATCTTCCCGAAACTTGCGATTGCGTTGCACGATTTCGAGCAGCACCGCGAGTCCGGCATCGTACTCGCCGTTCAGGACGCGACGAATACCAAGCTGATATCGGGCCTCGTGATCCTGCGGGTCGGAGGAGACACGCTTCTCCAGTTCGGCCAACGTTGGCGCCGAGGCGACAGCGCGCGAGAGACTGATTTGGCCCAGCAGGCCTGCAATATCTGCCTGGTCGCGGCGCTCAGGCGGCAGGCCTTGCAGCGTTTCGTGGGCATCATCGAATTGGCCGGTTGCGATCAGGGCGCGGGCGCGCTCCACCATCAATCGGTCACTGTGCGGGTCGGTAGCGAGTGCGCTGTTCAGCAACGCCAAGGCGTCTTTCGGCCGGCCCGCCTCCAGTGCGGCACGGGCCGCCGGGATGGCTTGGTCGGATTCGCGCACGACATGTCGGTCGAGCAGGGTACGGATTGCTCGTTCGCCTTGGGCGCCCATGAACTCTTCGACCACCTGGCCGTTACGGAACAGCTTCACGGTAGGGATGCTCCGGATGCCAAAACGCTGGGCGAGCGGCTGCTGGGCGTCAGTATCGACCTTGGCGAGCAGAAACTTGCCCTGATAGGCCGCTGCAAGTTTCGCTAGCAGCGGCATGAGCACCTGGCATGGACCACACCAGCTGGCCCAGAAGTCGACCAGTACGGGCAGCTCGTCGGACTTGCGAATGACGCGCTCTTCGAATTCGGTCGCAACGACGTCGAAGGCAAACTCGGTAACAGTGTCCATGATGCGGGATCAGACGAAATTGGCTTCGCCGCCAACATGCGGGCAAGGAACGTCGATTACAACCGGTGCGGTAGGCGGAGATGGCGCTCCCTAGGGGACTCGAACCCCTGTTTTCGCCGTGAGAGGGCGACGTCCTGGGCCACTAGACGAAGGGAGCAAACGCACGGTCGGCGGAAAGGGGTGGTATTATACGTGCCGGACCAATATACACAATAAATGCGTCAGGCCATTCAAGGTGCTTCAACATTAGCGAGCTGGTGACGATCCCCCGCGCCGAGCATTCCGTTTCGCGCGCCCAAATCAGTGAGAACGCCCTTCGGGTGCTGCACCGCCTGCGCGACGCGGGCTATGCGGCGCTTCTGGTCGGTGGCTGCGTGCGTGACCTCATGCTAGGACGCGAACCGAAGGACTTCGACGTAGTCACCGACGCGCGTCCGGAGGAAATCCGCAAGCTATTCCACAATGCGCGCATCATCGGGCGGCGTTTTCGTCTCGTGCACGTTCGTTTTGGGCGCGAGATAATCGAAGTGGCGACCTTTCGTGCGGCGGCCCACGACGTTGCAGGCGATGTGCCGGCAACCGATCCCGAGACCGGCGAGCCGATCGAGGAAGCGGAGACCGAATCTGTCGGTGCCGAAGTGCCCCCGGCAGACCAGAACATCTTTGGCACGCAGGAGGAAGACGCGCTGCGACGCGATTTCACGGTCAATGCGCTCTACTACAACATCCGCGATTTCGGTGTTATCGATTACGTCGGCGGCGTGAAGGATCTGCGCGCCGGCCTGCTGCGTGTGATCGGTGATCCCGAGACGCGCTTTCGTGAGGACCCGGTGCGCATGTTGCGTGCGGTGCGTTTTGCCGCCAAATTGGGATTCAATCTGGCGCCGGGCACTGAGGAGCCGATTCGCGAACTCGCGCCGCTTCTCCTCGACGTGCCGCCCGCGCGGATGTTTGAGGAGGTACTTAAACTGTTCCATGGCGGGGCTGCGCTCAAGACCTACGAGCTGTTGCGTCATTACGGGCTGTTTGAATATCTGTTCCCTCAGACCGAAGAGGCGCTTACGCATGAGGACGGCGGGTTCCCGATCACGCTGGTGCCGCGGGCGCTCGAGAACACGGATGCGCGTGTGAACGCCGATCGTCCGGTTACGCCTGCCTTCCTGTTCGCGGCGCTGTTGTGGGAGCCGATGCGGTTGCGCTTGCCGCATTACCACTTGCAGGGCAAGACTGCGCACGACGCGCAGAATTTTGCTGCAGACGACGTGATCCGCGAACAGCTGACGCGCGTCTCGATTCCGCGCCGATTCAGCGTGCCCATGCGGGAAATCTGGTTCATGCAGGACCGGCTCACGCGTCGTAATGGCCGCCAGGCATTGCAGATGATTGAGCATCCACGCTTTCGCGCGGCATACGATTTTCTGTTGCTGCGCGCCGAATCCGGCGAGGCGACTCACGAGCTGGCGGATTGGTGGACACGCTTTCAGGCGGTGTCGGCCGATGAGCGCCGTGGCATGATCGCCGCGCTAGGGCCGGGCGAGGGTGGCGGCGCAGAGCGCCCGGGTGGCGGTAAGCGCCGGCGTCGACGCCGGCGGCGCAAGTCCGGGCAGCACGTACCCGCCGGCCAGGGATGACTGGGCCTTCGGCTGTCGCGACCGCCTTTATCGGGCTCGGCAGCAATATGGGGGATTCCGGCACCCTGTTACGTGCGGGTGGTGCCGCGCTGGCTGCGCTCCCGGGCACCGAGGTGGCGGCTCGCTCCGCTCTGTATCGCAGCGCTCCGATCGGTCGAACCGATCAACCGAATTTCATCAACGCGGTTTGCCAGCTCACTACGACGCTTTCCCCCGAGTCATTGCTGGAGTCCTTGCTCGGTATCGAGCGTCTTCATGGGCGGGTGCGCGACGGCGAGCGGGGCGGACCGCGAACACTAGATCTTGACCTGCTGCTGTACGCGGACCTTATGTGTGTCACGGAAGCGCTCGAACTTCCACACCCGCGGCTGCACGAGCGCGCTTTCGTGCTGCAACCGCTGGTTGAGCTCGCCCCCTATCTGGTCGTTCCCGGGCGTGGGAACGTGCGCGATCTGTTGGTGGCCTGCCGCGACCAGCGCATTGAGCGGCTCGAGGAATGGTAAGATGCTCCGTCCGCTTGGCGGGCGTGGCATCTCCAGAGGCGTGATTTAGTGAACCATTCGTATCCTGCCTATATCGTCGTGGAAGGGCCGATCGGCGTAGGCAAGACAAGCCTCGCACGGCGACTCGCGGATGCTTTCGGCGCGCAGCCAATGCTCGAGCATCCCGAGGAGAATCCGTTTCTCGAACGCTTCTACCAGTCGCGAAGCCATTTCGCGCTTCCAACGCAATTGTTCTTTCTGTTTCAGCGTGCCCGCCAGATTCAGGAACTGAAGCAGGGTGACATGTTTTCACCCGGTCATGTGGCAGACTTCCTGATCGACAAGGACAAGTTGTTTGCGCGTGCCAACCTCGATGACGACGAGCTGCGTCTTTACGAGCAGGTGTATGCCCAGACCATCCGTGATCTTCCGGTTCCCGATCTGGTCGTCTACCTGCAGGCACCGGTCGATGTTCTGCTCGAGCGGGTGCGCCGGCGCGGTATAGGCTATGAACGTGGCATCGACCGGGAGTACCTGCAGCGCCTGGTGGACGCTTATACGCAGTTCTTCCACCACTATGCGACATCAGCGTTACTGGTGGTGAATGCAGCGGAGATCAACTTCGTTGATCGCGACGAGGATTTTTCGATGTTACTGGCACACATCCGGAAGATTCGTACCGGCCGGCATTTCTTCAATCCTTGGGTACAGCGGGCGTGAAGCCGGTCACGATCACCACGCTGCGCGAGATGAAGCGCACCCAAACCCCGATCGCCTGCCTGACGGCCTACGACTATAGTTTCGCAAGCCTTCTCGACCGCTGCGGCGTCGATCTCGTCATGGTGGGCGACTCGCTCGGCATGGTAATGCAGGGCAATGACTCAACGTTGCCGGTCACGATGGCCGATGCGATTTACCACACACGCTGCGTGGCGCGCGGAGTGCAGCGCGCGCTGATCGTGAGCGATCTTCCATTCATGAGCTATCAGCGCAATGCCGAGCAGGCGCTGGCGAATGCCGGCCGGCTCATGAGCCGCGGTGGAGCGCACGTCGTCAAGCTTGAAGGGGGCGCGCCTATGGCCGACACGGTACGCTTCCTTGTGGAGCGCGGCATACCGGTATGCGGACATCTCGGTCTCACTCCGCAATCGGTGCACCAACTGGGCGGCTACAAGGTGCAGGGGCGCGAGCAAGCGGCGGCGGAGGGTATCCGAACCGATGCGCTGGCGCTCGCGCAAGCCGGCGCAAGTCTGCTGGTGCTGGAGGCCGTCCCGGTGGAGCTGGCGGCCACAATCACCCGGGAGCTCGATATCCCAACCATTGGCATTGGCGCCGGCACCGATACGGATGGGCAGGTACTTGTGCTGCAGGACATGCTCGGCATTTATCCGCGCCCGAGCCCAAAGTTCTCCCGCAACTTCATGACGGGGGCGGATTCAATCGAGGCGGCGATCCGGGCGTACGTCGCGGCCGTGAAGAGCCGCACCTTTCCCGGACCCGAGCATAGCTTCCACGCGGCATGATCGTGGCCTCGACGATTGGCGTGCTGCGCGAGCAGGTGGCGCTGCACCGCCGCGCCGGGGAACGCATCGCGTTCGTACCGACGATGGGCAGTCTGCATGCCGGGCATTTGCAGCTGATGAGTGAAGCCCGTCAGCGCGCACCGGTCGTGACGGCAAGTATCTACGTTAATCCACTTCAGTTCAGCGCCAACGAGGACTTCGATGCCTATCCGCGCACGCCGGAAGAAGATAGGGCGGCGCTGGAGTCAGTTGGCGTAGACGTGCTCTTCATGCCCGGAGATCGCGAGATGTACGCGCGCAGCGGCGTGGCAGTGACGCGCGTCGAGGTTCCCGGACTCGGGGACATTCTCTGCGGTGCCTTTCGGCCCGGACACTTTCAGGGCGT
>DKBM01000041.1:0-4177 GCA_002451215.1 Proteobacteria bacterium UBA6900 | reverse complement strand
TCGACTACCGCCTCCTGAAATCGACGCAGATCACGCAACAAATCCAGAGTGAAACAGGTTTCACCTCGCATCCAGTACCACAGTACGCGCCGATCGGGGTCGCAACGATGCGCGATATGCGTCAGTTCGGGGAGCTTGATAGTCATGTTGCGCGCTTCACATTGCGCCGATCTGGCGCGCATCGCCGAACGGCGACTTGTGCGAGACAGTCCACCAAGCGAGGCAGGGCGGCTCGAAACGGTTTGTCGGGATACCGACCGATAGGGTGTTGGCACAACGAGGGGGCCCAAGTCCGTCCTTGGACACACTACTGCGGTGCAACTCCATTCCCTTCCTCCGTGTTGATGATTCTTCCATTTCCCCAGGCGGACCGGCGCTGGGTTGTCATGTCGATCGGTTCCATCATACTGAACTGATTGGTTCGCGCCAGTAGTAAATTTACTTGGTGGGAATCGCGCTTGGCCGATGGATTACCCGTCCCATGGCCGGGGCCTGCCAACGCCGACAACCACCATGACAGTCGGGCGAGGGGGCCTGTGGATATCCGCTTTTCACTACCGACAACGAGCCAATTCGCGGGGGGGGCGGGGGCTGACGCATTTGGCGGGATTCGCTACAGATTAGCGAAAAAATGAGGCTCCGCGAGAGAATATTGCTTGATGCCAAAAGTGGCGGAGGCATATCTCTTCTCAAGTAGCTAACGGTCTTCGGAGGCCCCGTCCCAGAGCCGCGGCAGGCCAGACTCGCATTTCTACGATGAACGGCAACAACCTTGCCGAGCGGCTACTATGGAATATGGGGCACAAAGGAAATATGGACATCTCAGCAACAGATGCCGCCAAGAATGGCGTCCATACAGGGTCGACAATCCTTGTGGTCGACGACGAGGGAACCTCCCGTGCCATGCTCGGGCACATGCTCCATGCGTGCCTCGGCTGCAAGATAGTGTCGTTTGGCGATCCCCTTGAGGCGCTGCGGTGGTGCCAGGATAACCATTTTGATGTCGCCGTGGTCGACTACCGGATGCCAACCATGGATGGGTTGACGTTGGCCGGTCAGCTTAGCGAGATTTGCCCGTCCTGCCGTATTGTTCTCGTCTCTGCCTACGAACTCTCCGAACTCCCCGATGACGCACGCGCACACGAGGTGGTTTGCCTCCCCAAGTCACGCGGGATCGACGCAATAGTCGAGCAGTGTCGCGTCCTGCTGTAGCGATATCCCTGTCGTCACACCACGGAATGGCCATAAAACGCACGGTCCTAGTCGTCGATGACCAGCCCACGGCCCGGCTAACGCTGGACAAGCTCGTTGGTGCCCTGCCAAGTGTCGGCAGTCTTGTGTCTTACGAAAGTCCTCTGCATGCCCTCGACTGGGCACGCTCGAATCACGCGGAGTTGGCTCTCATCGACTATCACATGCCGGGGCTCACGGGCATCGATCTTACCCGCTCACTGCGCGAGCTTGATCATTTCAGGGACGTGCCCATTGTGATTGTCACGCATGATGTTGATCGTGATGTGCGACTCGATGCGCTCGAGGCGGGCGCCACGGATTTTCTTCTCAAGCCTGTAGATGTGTATGAGTTCCGGGCACGATGCACGAATCTGCTACAGCTGCATCAGCACACCATAACCCTCCGCGATCGAAACCAGACGCTCGAACGGGAGATCTCCGACGCTACCGAGGCCATACGGCTTCGCGAGCAAGAGACGCTAAGGCGCCTTGCGAAAGCCGGCGAGTATCGCGATGAAGAAACGGGCCAGCATATCGAGCGTATGGCGCGCTACTCTCGATTGATCGCAGAGAATTTCGGACTGTCCACGGTCGAATGCGAGACGATAGGGCTCGCGGCGCCGATGCACGACATCGGGAAGATTGGTATACCTGACGAGGTGCTATTGAAACCGGGGCGTCACACCGAGCAAGAGCGCTTCATCATGCGCCAGCACGCGATCGTAGGTTACGAAATCCTCAAGGGATCTCCCTCGCGATACCTTCAGGCCGGTGCGGTTATCGCGCTATCGCACCATGAAAAATTTGATGGAAGCGGGTATCCGGGCGGTCTGCGCGGCGAGGAAATTCCGCAAGCCGGCCGGGTTGTGGCGATTGCCGACGTGTTCGATGCATTGACGAGCAAACGCCCATACAAGGAGCCGTGGCCGTTCGAAAGGGCAGTGGAATATGTCGCGTCAGAGCGAGAAAAGCACTTCGATCCTGATCTGGCCGATGCCTTTCTTGCCAATCTGCGCGCCGTTCGCGAAATCTATGAAAAGTTCCGTGACGTCGAGGTCGAGTCTCCTGTTCTACGTAACCTGCGCTAGCGGCGCAGCCCGGAAAGCATCGCGATTACGTCCGCGAGATCCGATCTCAACTGATCAAGCATCTCCGCCAACGCGCGTGCGTTAGGCAGCTGAGAAAACTCCTCTATTCTCCGCGCATGCTCGGCCAGTCGCCTTGCACCAATCCCGGCAGCCAGCGACTTAAGCGCCTGCGCGCCGGCACGCAAGGTTGTCTGACTGGATCCAGTCATGGCGCTGCTCATCTCCGCAATACGTTCGTTCGCATCGGCGGAAAATGCGCTGATAAGTCGTGCCACGTCCGATTCCGAATCGTAAAGCTTTTCAATTTCGGCAAGCACGGCCCAATCGACGGTTGGGAGCTCAGTGACTGCATCACTTTGATCGGGCTCATCCGCAGCTCTTTCAACCGAGAGCAGTTGCTGCAGTGTTTCACGCAATGATTCTGCGCTCACCGGCTTGGACAAAAAGGCATCAGCGCCCGCGTCTGCCGCCAGGATTTGCGATTCTCGGCTGTCATTTGCAGTTAACACGATCATGGGGAGCCTCGAATGTGGTCGGCGTGTCCGATAGCGCCGGATTACCTCGGGGCCGGACATGCCGGGGGGCATACTGATATCCAGGATGGCGGCTTGGTAGCGATGCACACTCTCGTCCAGGAGACGCGTTAGTGCTTCTTCACCAGACCTTGCTGTATGTGCGACATAACCGAGCGATTCCAATACTCTCCCCAATATCAGCCGCACCGCCTGGACGTCGTCCGCCACCAGCACGGCGGGGGGCTTCCGTGCGTAGTCGCGCCATTGCCCGCGTGGCAACTGCGCCACATTGCCCACACCTCCCGGAGTGGACATCGGAACAATAGCGAGAATGTTAGATACGACCGGCATCGACGCCTTTGGGAGCCGCGCGGTAATCCCCGCGCGTCGCAATATCGCATCTTCCACGGGCGCGGCAGACACCATGTAGACGGGTATCCCGCCGGCGCGCGCGTGTTCAACCAAGGTCGCGCGAACGTCGCGTTGGTCACGAGAGGGTAACAAGCTCTCGCTGAGAAGAACGGCTCGAATTGGGGAGTCGTTTGACCTCTGCGATACTACGCGCGCTGCGTCGTCGGCATCCCGGCAATGGGTAATCCGGATGCGGCGGTCCTGAAATAGCGAGACATAATCGGCGTACGTTTCGTTTTCGATTCCGACCGTGACTACGCGACCGGTCTCGACGTGCGTAGCATCCTCCGCCTTAACCACCTCGGCCTGAATCTCGATCCACGGCATGGGGCCTTCTGGCAACATGCTGATGCCCGCAACAGCCCCTAACTCCCGCCATCCGCTTGGAAGAGAATCGGCATAGCGTATTTCAAAACGCAGCCGAATCCTTTCGGCGTCCAATTCAGAATCAGCGCGTACTTGTACGTCGACACATACTCCATGGGCGGAAGACGCAACCGCAGCAACGGCCGCGAGCCGCATCAGAAACGGGCGGAGGTGCGTCTCATCGACTCGCAGACTAGGCGGAACCTCCGGCGCGATCCGCACCCACAGCGCCGCGGGCCTCATGCCCAACCAGACGCTTGTACGCTCCATCTCTCGGAACAGCGCGTAGACGTGAGTCGGCCGACTATTGTTCAGATCACCATTGCCTACCATTGCTTCCCTGTCAGAGCTGAGTCTGCCCTAGGTTTCCACCCGCCACACTGTTCGCTGATGCCACAATCAAAATTGTGATTGCGACAGGACTACAGTCCTGACCTGTCGATCACAGGTAACAAGTATACTCACGCGCCATATTCAGTGAGGTATTGGTGCGGAAATATTTTGCCTTTGCAAAGCCATTGCCGCGGCACGCGTACACGGTAAGCTAGACAAACAACCGGTCGA
>DKBM01000095.1:0-16200 GCA_002451215.1 Proteobacteria bacterium UBA6900 | reverse complement strand
CCGTTGATCATGCCGCCCCACGACGGCGCGAGCAGAATCAGCGAGAACACCATGCCGACCGACTGCGCCCAGTCCGGCAGTGCCGTGTAGTGAAGGTGATGGGGGCCGGCCCAGATGTAGGTGAAGGCCAGCGCCCAGAAGTGCACCACGGAGAGGCGGTAGGAGTAGACCGGTCGCTCGGCCTGCTTCGGGATGAAGTAGTACATGATCCCGAGGAAGCCGGCGGTGAGGAAGAAGCCCACCGCATTGTGACCGTACCACCACTGAATCATCGCGTCCTGCACGCCTGCGTACATCGAGTACGACTTGGTGAGTGACACCGGCACCGCCATGCTGTTGACGATGTGCAGGATGGCAACCGTCAGAATGAATGCGCCGTAGAACCAGTTGGCAACGTAGATGTGCGGCACCTTGCGCTTCATGATGGTGCCGAAGAAGACAACCGCGTAGGCCACCCAGACGGCGGCGATGGCGATGTCGATCGGCCACTCCAGTTCGGCGTATTCCTTGGAAGAGGTGATGCCGAGCGGCAGTGTAATGGCCGCCGAGACGATGATCGCCTGCCAACCCCAGAAGGTGAACGCCGCCAGTCCCGGCGCAAACAGCGAGGCATGACAGGTGCGCTGAACCACATAGTAGGAGGTCGCGAACAGGGCCGAACCGCCAAATGCGAAGATCACGGCATTGGTATGCAGTGGCCGCAACCGGCTGAACGTGAGCCAGGGAATGTCGAAATTGAGCACTGGCCAGGCCATTTGCGCGGCGATCAGCACGCCGACCAGCATACCGACGATGCCCCAGACCACCGTCATGATGGCAAACTGTCGTACCACCTTGAGGTTGTAGCTTTCTTGTTCAGCCATGTGGCTTCCTCATGCGAGCGTTAACGATAGACAATGCAACAGCATCACGTTCCCGGGGCGCGGCGGATAGTATCCGCGCCCGCGCGGGTCGGCGCTTGATGTAGATCAAGATTCCGCGCCGATTCGGCTGAAAAATCCGACCCGATCATCACGCAGCGGATGTCAGCTGCCCGTGAAAACCGGACCGACGCCGATGTCCCACAGAATGACCGTGGCCGCGAGCACCGCGACCAACATGACCAGCCCGACCGCCAACACCGCGCTGGCAAACAGGAAGCCGCGCTCCTTGCTAATGCCCATCATCACCGGCACACCGGTATAGAGCAGGAAAACGGAGTAACCGAGCGGCAGCAGCCCGACAATCAGGTTGAACCACAGCACCGGATACACCAGCATGATGCCGGACAGGAACAATGGCGTGGCGGTATAGGCCGCCAGCGCAATGCACTGCGGCAGCGGCTGTTTGGAGCCGTAGGTCTGGCCCATCCAGTGAATGAGCTTGCCGATCGCGAATACCGCGAACAGCATGGTGGCGTAGAACAGCAACGCGATCTGAACAGCGCTCTGTGACGTGAGCTTCTGTACCTCGCGACCCGTTACCTGCCAGCCCACTTGCGTGGTGCCGATGTATCCGGCGATCGCGGGAATCGCGGCAAGCAGCAGTACGTGCGAGCAGTAACAGCGGCCCACCGAGCAGTGCTCGCCCTTGATGTTCTTCCATTCCTTTTCCGGCTTGGAGAAAAGCCCGAAGACGTGATTCAGAACCATAGCTAGTGACTCCTCCGCGTTTCTTTTGGTAATCGGCGATCGGGGGAAATGACCGCGTCGTGAGAATCGATGGTCGCCCAGTTTCGTGCATCGGCTCGCGCTGCGTCAACGCACCGCACATGCCAGAAAGTCACTAAAAATCGGCCTATTTCCCAGTAAATTAGTAATCCATAATTTTCTGAATTTTAACCAATCAGTGACCGCGGAAAAACCGTGCACAATCCTCTGGTTTGCCGGTACCTCGACATCGCATCCATGCGTGCCGTCTGTCCAGCACGTACAATCGCGCCTTCCTTTGCGTGCAGCCCGACAGTCGGGAGCGGCCAGATCTGTGCTCGCGCACGCCGCGCCCTCCAACGCTCATGACCGCTCCACAACCGCCTGAGACCTGCTTTCACTGTGGCCTCCCGGTGCCACGGGGTAGCAGCTTCGCTGTCTCTTATGAAGGCGAGCAGCGCCCCATGTGTTGCGCCGGTTGCGCCGCCGTAGCGCAGGCCATCATCGATGGAGGTCTCTCCGACTACTACCGCTACCGCACCGCACCGGCCAATACCGCCCAGGAGATCGTGCCTGAGTTCCTGCGCCAGGCCCGCATCTACGATCACCCTGCGGTGCAGAAGAGCTTCGTGCAGGCAGCCGACGAACACACGCGCGAGGCGGCGCTCATTCTGGAAGGCATCACCTGCGCGGCCTGCGTATGGCTGAACGAGCAGCATCTTTCGCGGCTACCCGGCGTGCTGTCGGTGCAGATCAATTACGCCAGTCACCGCGCACGGGTGCGCTGGGACGAACGCGCGATTCACCTGAGCGACATCCTTGCCGCGGTCTCGCGCATCGGTTACCTCGCACATCCCTACGATCCCGGCCGCAGCCAGCAGGTGCTGGAGACCGAGCGCCGGCGGTTGCTGCGACGCCTCGGTGTGGCTGGCGTCATGACCGGACAAATCATGGTGCTCGCAGTCGCGCTCTATACCGGGGCATGGTCGTCGACCGATGCCGCGTTGCGACCCTTCTTCTATTGGGTGAGCCTTGCACTCACCCTGCCGGTGTTGCTCTACTCTGCGCAACCCTTCCTGCGCGGCGCCTGGACCGATTTGCGCCACACCCGCGCGGGAATGGACGTGCCGGTAAGCCTCGGCATTCTCGCGGCATTTGCGACCAGCGTCTGGACTACGCTGACTGGCGTTGGCGTGGTGTACTACGACGCGGTCGCGATGTTCGTGTTCTTTCTGCTCGGCGCACGCTACTTCGAGCTCAACGCCCGCCGCCACGCAGCGCAGGCCGCTGAAACACTGGTGCACGCCACACCGGCCATGGCGACACGGCTCGCTGCGAACGGGGCCGAAGAGGTGGTGCCGGTAGCGGAGCTAAATCCCGGTGATCGCGTGCGCGTGCGTCCCGGCGAAAGCATCCCCGCCGACGGTCGCGTGCGGGAGGGACGATCGAGTGTCGATGAATCTCTGCTCACCGGCGAGAGCCTGCCGCTTACGAAGCAGTCCGGCGATGCACTGATCGGCGGCACGGTCAACGTCGAAAGCCCGTTGCTCGTCGCGATTGAGCGCACCGGCGCGGACACCGTGCTCGCCGGCATCCTGCGCCTGCTCGACCGCGCGCAATCGGAGAAGCCGCGCCTCGCACAGGTCGCCGATCGCGTGGCCTCATGGTTCGTACTTGGCGTGCTTGCACTTGCGGCCGCCACCGCCATCGCATGGTGGTTCCACGATCCGGGCCGTTGGTTCGTGACCACCATCGCGGTGCTGGTTGTCACCTGCCCGTGCGCGCTGTCGCTCGCAACGCCGACCGCGCTCACTGCCGCCACCGGCCGGCTCACGCGCCTTGGCGTGCTGGCGACCCGCGGGCACGCGCTCGAGACACTCGCGCATGCCACGGATTTTGTTTTCGACAAGACCGGCACCCTTACACGTGGAGAGCTGCGGCTCGCGCAGACGCAAACGCTTGGTGACGCGAGCGAACAGCGCTGCCTCGCACTCGCCGCGGCGCTCGAAGCGCATTCGGAACATCCCATTGCCCATGCGCTACGTGCTGGCAATCGTGGCGACGCGCCGAGTGCCACGGAAGTACAAAACGAGCCCGGCAGTGGGCTGAGTGGCCGGATTGAAGAAGATACCTACTATATTGGAACGCCCTCCTTCGTCGCTGAATGTAGCGGGCAGCGTGTGCCCCCTGCGGCACTCGAAGGGCTGCGTGCCGAGGGCGGCACGGTGGTCGTACTGGCCTCGCGCAACGAGCCGCTTGCGGCGTTTGTACTGATGGATGAGATCCGCAGCGGTGCGGCCGAGTTGGTGTCCGATCTCCGGCAACGCGGCAAGCGCGTCTGGCTCCTTACCGGCGATCATGCCGCCGCCGGAAAGCGTGTGGCCGACGCGCTTGGCATCGAGAGCTGGGCGCACGACCTGAAGCCGAATGACAAGCTCGAGAGAGTGCGTGAACTGCAGGATTCGGGCGCCATCGTCGCGATGGTCGGCGATGGCGTGAACGACGCCCCGGTGCTGGCGCAGGCACAGGTCTCGATCGCCATGGGCAGCGCCGCGCAGATTGCAGTGACTCATGCCGACATGGTGCTGCTGTCCCAGCAGCTCCCACATCTCACCGACGCGCTCAGCGTGAGCCAGCGCACGTTGCGCATCATCCGCCAGAATCTGGCCTGGGCGATTCTCTACAACCTTGTCGCCGTTCCCGCTGCGGCCCTTGGCTTCGTGCCGCCGTGGCTGGCGGCGCTCGGCATGTCGCTTTCCTCGCTCGCGGTGGTCACCAACGCCCTGCGCCTTACGCGCGCCTAGAGTGTCAACCTCGCAACTGACTATTGCGTTGTTGGTTTTGCTCGCTTTGTGCCGTACCGTTGAAACGGTCTAAGCGACCCATCTACTATCCGGTGGTCTTTGACGATAGGCTCGACTTCAGACAACAGGAGAATTATTGGAGTGAATCTGTAATGGGAATTATCAAAAGCATAGGCAAGCGACTTGGAATTGAAATATCCCGAATTCCCAAGACCAGGGGCTCTTCGACCGCTCAGGAATATGAGCCTGTGCGGCCGTCCACAACTTATAGTCCCTGGAACATGGACAACTTGTTTCAGGAAGTGCGTGCTTCGATTGCAGGATTTACTCTGGTTGATAAATATCGGTGCTTTGAGCTTTGGAAACTTGTTGAGCAAGTCTCGAAGCTCAAAGAGGGAAGTATCATCGAGGTCGGAGTTTGGCGTGGCGGTACGGGTGCGCTCATGGCAAAGAAAGCCAGGAGTTGCGGGATTGAGGACAGGGTTTTCCTGTGTGACACCTTTACCGGTGTGGTAAAAGCGGGAGCAAAAGATTCCGCATACAAAGGTGGGGAGCATGCCGATACCAGCCGGCAGGCTGTGGAAGAATTAATTTCAAGGATGAATCTGGATAATGTCGAGATACTAGAAGGTATCTTTCCAGATCAAACAGGTCATCGAGTCGAGGACGTGAAGTTTAGACTCTGCCATATAGATGTGGACGTTTATCAATCAGCCAAAGATGTTGTCGACTGGATTTGGGACAAAATGGTGCCCGGCGGAATTATTGTTTTCGACGACTACGGTTTCAAAGGTTGCGACGGGATTACTAGATACGTAGACGAACAAATGATGATCAAAGACAGAATAGTGCTTTATAACCTAAATGGTCATGCAGTCATTCTTAAATTGTGAAATGGAATAGCCCAACAATGCGCCACAGCGGACGGCAATTCCACTGCGCTCCATTTCCATCGGCGAGCTTGGACGTTCGGCTTATCGGGAGCTATCTATGCTTACGGAGGAGAACCGAATGGGCACAGTAAGCGAAGTATGGCCAANNGCAGAGGATCTTCCTGGTCCCGGCACCGTGTTCCTGCAAGTCAACTGGAGCTTCAAGGCACCGGTTCGGCCCGGCGACACCATCACCGGCGAGGTCAAGGTCACCAAGGTGCGTGAAGACAAGCCTATTACGGAACTGGAGACTCGCGTGTATCTCGCCGACGGCACTACGGTGCTGGATGGGACCGCCGTTTGCTACACGATGCCACTTGACCGGAAATAGGCGTTCTTAGTCGATCAACCAGACAAACGCCTCCAGCCGACGCGCGATCGCGCCACGGCGTCACACTGGCGGTGCGTAGAGCGGCGCCACGTCAGCATAGATCAGATATTCCGAGATTAATCCGTCGCGCAGGCGAAAGACGTTGGCAAACGGCAGCGTGATCTGGCTGCTGTCGTGGCGTGTATAGGTGACCTCACCGTGAAGGGCCAACGAGTCGCTCTCCTCCCACGTCGCCAGCAAGCGGTGGTTTAGCGCCTTCAGGCTCGCAAAGAATCCCGCCACGGACTGCTCAATGGCGGCATGGCCAGCGATCGCCGGTGCATTGCCGAAGCGAAACGTCGCGTCTGGCGTGAGAAACCGTACAAACCGCGCGCTGTCTTTCGCATCGATACTGCGGAACAAATCCTGAAGCATACTGGCCTGTGACACGCGACTTTCCTCCACCCAAAGACAGGAGCACCATCTTAGCGCGTGACCGCGCACCGACAAGCGCGGCGGGTTGGTGACATGACATCTTCTGCACTCGGCGAACCACGCGAGCAACCCCGGTGGCAGACTATCCTTGATAATATGGCGTGCCCCTTGAGTGCCGATCGTGACTGCGAACCCGCGAAGCGGCGAGTGGTGCGGAGCGATGCAGGTCGTTCACCGGCGATAGCGTGCTCGATACAGGAGAGAGATCCGTGAACACGCAGGAACTGCAGGCATACCTGCACGAGCACATTCCCCTTACCCAAGCCATGCAGATCAGCGTCCTGCATGCCAGCACAGACGGCGTCACCTTGTCCGCGCCACTTGCCCCCAACATCAACCATCAGGAAACCGTCTTTGGCGGTAGCGCCTCGGCGGTCGCCATCCTCGCGGCCTGGGCACTCGTCCACGTCCGGCTTCGGGAAAGCGGGCCGGACAGCCGGCTTGTCATCCAGCGCAACACCATTACCTATGAGCGGCCGATGACGAGCGGATTCACGGCACGCTCCAGCGCGCCAGAACCGAAACAATGGGACACATTCATCAGGACGCTGGAACGCCGGGGACGCGCGCGAATCCTGATACGCTCGGTCCTCGAATGCGATGGCATGCGGGCGGGCGAGCTCGAGGGAGAATTTGTCGCGTTCGCCGAGCGGCGCGGCGAAGTGCGTTAGGCAAAATGGAAATCGTCTACCTGCTCGTTCCCCTTGCCGTGCTGGTCGCGGCGCTGGTGGTGTGGCTGTTCTTCTGGGCAATCCGCTCCGGACAGTTCGATGACCTGGAGGGCCCCGCCCACCGCATCCTGATGGACGACGACAAGCCGCGCGACGCGGCAAACGGCAAGGGCAAAGACTCAAGCCGTTCCGAGCGCACCAAGTAACAGGAAAGTCCGCACGGGCACTGGCGCGGACCGCAAACCCCACCAATTCTCGATGACGGTGGCGTAGAGACTGCGGATGTCCAAGGCATAGCGCGGGTTGCCGTTGTTAAGAGCCCTGAGTTCCGGCGCCGCACCATCGAGCAGGGGCACCGAGGCGGATTCATGCCAGCTGGGTGACAGGCTGACAGCCCTCCCCGTAAAGGCCAATCTATATAGATTAGATCCGTGCACGAACGCGCGAAAAAGGAGATTGGGGCAAAAAACCACACGGAGCTTGCATGAATTTGCGTGCGACTGAACGCTGCACCAACTGAGCCGTCCAAGACTGGTACCTTTCCACTACTCCATCCCACACACCTGCCATCAGGAGACCGCTCCATGAAACGCATTGCACTACTGTTCCTGGCGCTCGCCGGCCTGTCACTCGCAGCGTGCGCACCGCGCGCGCCGGATCCGGATCGCTTCGCGGCCAAGTTCTTTGATCACGGCAAGGAAACCATTCTCGACACACTGAAGGACCAGAAGGCGAGCGAGGCGCAAATCAAGGCCGCGACCGGTATTCTCGATCGCTACGAAAAGACCGCCCCCGGCGATATCGCTGCCGCCATGCGTGCCCAGCAGGATCTGATGCTGGCGCTTACCTCTGGCCGTGACTCGGCCACGCTGCTCAAGCTCGAAGCGGACCAGAACCCGCTGCAGCAAAAGGCGCTGCGCACCATTGGCAGCATGCATGAAGAACTCGCGGCTGCCGTGGGAGCCGATACCTGGAAGGCGACCTCCGCCACGCTCGAAGAGAAGTACGGACGCTTCTTCAGGCCCGAAAAGAAGTAATCTCACCGGACCGGCCGCCGCCCCGACGACGTGGGCGGCGGCCAGTGCCGGTTTCCCGCCCGCACGGCCTTCGGACCGTGCACCGTTCCGCGCAAACGGCTGCCTTTCCCCAAAGCCTGTATATACTGATCGGCCCGGACGACGGGTGCCGGGTCCCAACTCAGGAATTCTTGGAGGAGAGACATGAAACGCTGGGTTTTCCGTTCGTTGTTCGCGATGCTGGTCTTCCCCGGGCTGCTCGGTATCGTTGGGGCACAGGCCGCCGATAAACTCGAGGACAAGCTGGTCATCGTGACCTCCTTCCCGAAGGAGCTTTTCAAGGCCTATGCCGCGGCGTTCGAGAAGAAGCACCCGGGCACGAAAGTGGAAGTTCTGAACAAGCCGACCAGCTCAGGCATTGCCTATGTTCGCGAGACCGCTTCCAATCCGCCGGACATCTTCTGGGCGTCGGCGCCGGATGCTTTCGAAGTGCTGAAGGCCGGCAAGCTGCTCCAGAAGTACGAGACCAAGGCCAAGGGCATTCCGGAAAAGGTCGGCGGCTACCCGATCAACGACCCGGACGGCTTCTACAAGGGCTTCGCGGCCTCCGGCTACGGCATCATGTACAACAACCGTTACCTCGCTGCGAAGCAGTTGCCGGCGCCGAAAGAATGGGACGATCTCAAGAACCCGATTTACTTCGGACACGTCGCGATCTCCGCACCGAGCCGCTCCGGCACCACGCATCTCACGATTGAGACGATCCTTCAGGGCGAGGGCTGGGACAAAGGCTGGGCGACGCTGATGGAGATTGCCGGCAACTACGCCACGGTCACCGAGCGCAGTTTTGGCGTGCCAGATGGCGTGAACAACGGCCAGTTTGGAATCGGTATCGTGATCGACTTCTTTGGGTTTTCCTCCAAGGCGACCGGCTTCCCGGTCGAATTCGTGTATCCGAAACTCACCACGCTGGTGCCGGCTAACGTCGCCATCGTCGCCAACAGCCCGCATCCCAAGGCAGCGGCGGCGTTCATAGAGTACCTGCTGTCGCCGGAGGGGCAGGACCTGCTGCTGCATCCGGAGATCTCTCGCCTGCCGGTGTTGCCATCGGCGTACGCCAAGGCGCCCGCCGGCTTCCCCAACCCATTCAAGGATACGTCGATGGGCGCGGCCGTGAAATTCGACACCGATGTGTCTGAAGCGCGCTATGCGATGGTCAACTCGCTGTTCGATCGCATGATCACCTTCCGGTTGAAGGAGCTGACGGCAGCATGGAAGGCGTTGCATGAGGCCGAGACTGCCCTCAAGAAGAAACCAAACAGCAAGGGGACCGAGCAGGTCGCCCAGGCGCGCAAGCTGCTCACCGCCGTACCCGTCTCGAGCAAGCAGGCCGGCGACAAGAGCTTCACCGGCAGTTTCAAGAAGACCAAGAAAGGCAAACCGGCGCCGAAACGCCAGGCCGAAATCGAGGAACAGTGGGACTCGCTCGCCAAGCAGAATTACGGCAAAGCCGAGGAGCTCGCCAAGTCGGCCGCGAAACTCGCCCGATAACCTGACTCGCGCCGGGGTCGGACACCTGACCCCGGCGCTGCATTACCCTTTCCATGCAACGGCATCCGGGTCAGGCGGCAGTCGCGCTGCTGCTCGGCGCGTTCCTGCTGCTATTCCTCGTCGTACCGGTCGTGAAGGTTGTCCACGTCGCGTTCTCCGACGCAACCGGTGCTCTCACGCTGGTCAACTTCGAGGATTTCTTCCGCACCTCGCTGTTTCGAGAGTCGTTCGCCAATTCAATGTACGTGGCGGGCATGTCGGTGGTGTTTGCCTCGCTCATCGCGCTGCCACTTGCCTATTTCACGGTGCGCTTCCATTTCCGCGGCGCGATCCTGATCCAAACCCTTGGAGTCATCCCGCTCATCATGCCGCCATTCGTGGGTGCGGTGGCGATGCAGCTGCTGTTTGGTCGCAACGGTAGTCTCAATCTGCTGCTTGATCGGTTCTTCGGTTTCACCATCCCGATAATGGATGGACTGAACGGCGTCATCTTTGTCGAATCGATTCATTACTTTCCGTTCATTCTGCTCAATCTATCCGCGGCGCTCGCCAACATCGACCGCGCCATGGAGGAGGCAGCCCAGAATCTTGGCGCCAGCGGCATCAAGCTCTTCCGTCAGATCGTCTTCCCGCTTGCCCTGCCCGGCTATGTCGCCGGCGCGGCGCTCGTCTTCATCAAGGTATTCGACGATCTCGGCACACCGCTGGTGCTGAACGTCACCAATATGCTGGCGCCGCAGGCCTACTTGCGCATTACCTCTATCGGCCTTACCGATCCGATCGGCTACGTGATTGCCGTGATCATGGTGGTGTTCTCTCTCGCGGCGCTGTGGGCCTCGGCACTGACGCTGAAGGGCAAACAGTACGCCACGATCCAGCGCGGCGGGGGCGGTCTCGCCAAGCGCCGGCTCAAGCCGTGGGAGCAGGCGGTCACCATGGGGCTGATCGTGCTGATCCTGCTTGTGGTGCTGTCGCCACATGTAGGCATCTTCCTGCTTTCCATTGGCACCATCTGGTCGTTCAGCGTCCTGCCGGATGGCTACACACTCAAGCACTTCGCGGAAGTGTTCGCGGAGTCGACCGGCTTTATCACCAACACGTTTCTCTATGCCGGGCTGGCCGCGGCCGCGGATGTCATCCTGGGCACGGCGATCGCTTACCTCATCCTGCGCACGCGGCTCGTCGGAAGGCAGGTGCTCGACTACGTCGCGACGGCCGCCCTCGCCATTCCGGGCGTGGTGCTCGGCATCGGCTATCTGCGCACGTTCTATGGCGTCGAATTGCCTGGCGGCCAGCCCCTCGCGACGTTCTGGGTCATGCTGGTCGTGGTCTATGCGATTCGGCGCCTGCCGTACGCGCTGCGCGCCTGTGTCGCCGCGCTGCATCAGGTGCATGTGGCGATGGAAGAGGCGGCGGAGACCCTCGGCGCTGCGAAACTCACCACCGTCCGGCGTATCGTCATGCCGCTCATGGCCGGCGGCATGCTGGCCGGATTCGTGACGAGCTTCGTCACGGCGGCGGTGGAACTGTCCGCCACGCTCATGCTGGTGTCGAAAAATGCGGACGCCCCGCTTTCCTACGGCATCTACGTTTACATGCAGACCGCCGCCGGCCGGGGGCCAGGCGCGGCACTTGGTGTCATCGCCGTCGTGCTGGTTGGCCTCGGCACCTATCTGTCCAATCGCCTGATCGAACGCGGGCGCCGCCAATATAGCCTGGAGGGAAACAATCAATGAGCGCCGCCGCACCCCTCGCCATTCAAAGCACCGAAGTCACGATCGAGGACGTGAGCGTCGCGTTCGGCGCCACGCGCGTGCTCGATAACGTAAGTCTCACCATCAAGCCGGGGGAATTCTTCGCCTTCCTCGGCCCGTCGGGTTGCGGCAAGAGCACGCTGTTGCGTCTCATCGCCGGTTTCGGCGAATCGCGGACCGGGCGCATCCGGATCGGCGGCGCGGATATCACGCGGCTGCCGCCCTGGAAGCGCAATGTTGGCATGGTATTCCAGAGCTATGCCCTGTGGCCGCATCTCACCATCTGGGACAACGTCGCCTTTGGGCTCGAGCAGCGCAGATTCGCGCGCGAGGAAATCAGCCGGCGTGTCGAGGCAGCTCTTGAAATGGTCGGGCTGCGGCAGTACGCGCAGCGCCGCCCGGCACAGCTCTCGGGTGGTCAGCAGCAGCGCGTGGCGCTGGCGCGCACGCTCGTCATCGAACCGCAAGTGTTGCTGCTCGACGAGCCGCTCTCGAACCTCGATGCCAAGCTGCGCGTGCAGATGCGTCACGAAATCGTCGAATTGCAGCGCGGCCTGGGTGTGACGACCATCTATGTTACGCATGATCAGGAGGAGGCGAACGCCATAGCCGACCGCATGGCCATCCTGAACGATCGCGTCATCCAGCAAGTCGGCGTACCGATGGAAATGTATGACAACCCTGCCAACCGCTTCGTTGCCCAGTTTCTCGGCATCGCCAATGTGCTCGAGGGCGAGATCACCGGGCGCGACAGCCAACCTGTTTTCCGTACGCGCGCGGGAGAGATTTTGCCGCTCACCGCGGGAATACCGCGACCGAATGGCCGGCACGTCATGTTCCGGCCGCAATCGGTGCTGCTTCAACCGTCCGGCGGCCCGCCTCCGACCGGTCGGGCAAAGCTCACTGGTCGCGTGCGCGATGCCGAGTTCCTTGGCAACATCGTGCGTTACCGCGTCTCGGTCGGCGAGCAGGTGCTGCTTGCCGACGTGATGCATCGACGTGGGGAGGCCTACTTCACGATCGGCGTGGCAGTCGACCTTTTCGTTGCGCCGGAACAACTTGTCGTCCTGAACGATTGAGACGTCCACGGCGCCCGGCATGAGTGGACTCGCGCTGCTGCTGGTGCTCGCGGCGGCCTTCGTGCACGCCAGCTGGAACTACCTTGCCAAGCGTGCGGGGGGCGGAGCCGCATTCGTGTGGCTGTTCGGGATGGTGTCGGTGCTCGTCTACACGCCGCTTGCGCTATGGCTGCTCGCCGGCCGGGACTGGGCGCTTAGCCCCGAGCAGCTCGCGTTCATGGGCGGAACGGCCGTCATCCACGCAGCCTACTTCCTGCTCCTGCAGCGCGGCTATCGCGCCGGCGATCTCTCGCTCGTTTACCCGCTGGCGCGGGGTACGGGACCGCTGCTCGCCACCTTGGCGGCAATCGCCTACTTTGGTGAGCGGCCGACGGTGCTTGCGCTCGCCGGTGCGGCATTGGTGATTGGCGGGATTCTTTTCATGGCCCTTCGCCCCCGCGACGTCGTCCGCGCGGCCACCCATCCGGAAGCGGTAGGTTTTGGTCTCCTCACCGGGACCATGATTGCCTGTTACACATTGTGGGACAAACACGCAGTCGCGGTCTTGCTGATTCCTCCGCTGGTGCTGGACTGGGCAAGCAACCTCGGGCGCACGCTGCTGGTCTCGCCGTACGCGGCGCGCCACTGGCCGCGGGTGCGCGAGGTTTGGCGCACGCGCCGGCGCGAGGCGATCGCCGTTGGTGTCCTCTGCCCGCTTTCCTACATCCTGGTGTTGACCGCAATGGTGTTCACGCCCGTGAGCTATGTCGCCCCGGCCCGCGAGGTGAGCATCGTGATTGCCGCGCTATTCGGAGCGCACCTGCTGTCGGAGCCGGACGCCGGGCGCCGACTCGCCGGCGCGGCAGCCATTGTGCTCGGCGTCGTGGCGCTGGCGCTCGGCTAGCGCGTTCAACCGGTCTGCTGTTTCGCCAACTCGGCGCGGATGCGCGCGAGCGACACCACCGCGCCGCGGTCGATGCCCTCGCAGCGGTGCGCCTCCGTCCGCCATGCTCTAGGATTCATGAGTTCCGGCCAGAACGGATAGGTGCGGCACTGCAACGGGCGGACTTTGTAGATGCGACAGCGCATCTGCTCGTCAAGAAACACGCAACGCCCCTTCGGCATGATGAGGCTCTCCGTTTCGTCATCGAAGCGGAACACGTATCGACGCCGGAACCACGGCCAGGAAATTCCGAGGTGCTGCTGGATGCGGCGCTGCTCGGCACGATTCACCTCCACCACGTAGCTACCGCCGCCGGTGCAACACCGGCCGCATCCGGTACATTCAAATCGAAGATTGCGCGGTAAGTCCTTCATGGCGCTTCAAGAGTGGCAAACGCCGCAATTGTAGTCGAGATGGCGTGCTTTTCGGTCCTCGCGCGATACTGCTACGATGCACCCAAACAACGGCGGGGGGAACGCGATGCGCACCATTCTGGTTCTCAACAGCAAAGGCGGCTGCGGCAAGAGCACGCTCGCTACCAATCTCGCCGCGTACTATGCCTCGCACGGTCACGCGGTCGCACTGGCGGACTTCGATCCCCAGGCATCGAGCCTCGAGTGGCTTGCGGCGCGTCCGGATGATCGGCCCAAAATCCACGGAATCGCCGGATTCCGGGACCCGGTGCGTGCCCCGCGCAACACTGAATTTCTGATTCTGGATGCGCCGGCAGCGGTGCACGGCCCGGACCTGACCGCGCTGGTGCGCCGCACAAAGACCATCCTGATTCCGGTGCTACCATCCGCCACCGATATCCGGGCAGCGGTGCACTTCATCCACGACTTGCTGTTGGTCGGCAAGGTGGAGCGCAAGGAAACGCGCCTTGCCACGGTTGCGAACCGCGTGCCGCGCGTTGGCGCGCTCGACAACATGCTCGGTAGCGTCGGCTATGAGACGCTTAATCTGCGCCTGTTCCACCCCCTGGAGCGCTTCCTCGACCACCTCAAGATCCCCTGCGTTGCCACCCTCCCCGACTCTCCAAGTTATGCCCTGGCCGACCAGCAGGGCGTGGGCATCTTCGAGCTTGCCGATGGGCGGGCGACCGAGGATCGCACGCACTGGCAACCATTGCTTGATTGGCTAGGCAGCCGGCGCAGCCTGCCACGGGACGGCTAGCCGCCGAGCACCAAACGTACAGAATCCCGCACCAGCACAGTGCGAACCGGCTTCCCGAATCGTGCAACTACCGTCACCATTCGTAACAGTGGGACCCTCCGCTGCAAACCGGCCTGATAAATAGCGCTAGCTCGACCAAAGCCGTCGGGCTTTCGCATCTGGCGCGCCAGCTTGTCATCAACCGGTGCTTGAACCCATCTCGGGGAGGATTAGTATTTAGTCCATTGCGAAGACCAACCCGATCTCGTGAACTAAACGGAGGGTAGAGACATGGCAACACGGAAGAAGACCAAGAAGAAGGCAAAGAAGGCGGTCAAGAAGAAATCAGTGGCCCGGAAGAAGAAGGTCGCCAAGAAGGCGCGCCGCCCGGTCGTCCGCGCCAAGGCGAAGGCCAAGAAGAAGGTCACGCGTCCGAAACGCAAGGTCGCCGCCAAACCCAAGGCCCCTGCAAAGGCAAAGCTCGAGCTTCGGCTCGCCAAGCCGGCCGCACCGACGGTGCCGGCCAACGAAGAGCGCGTCGGCATCGTGACGCATTACTACAGCCACCTCAGTGTCGCCATCATTCAGCTGGACACCGGCGTTCTGCGGGAAGGCGAGACGGTACACATCAAGGGCCATACCAGCGACTTCATGCAACCGGTCGGATCGATGGAGGTCAATCATGTGCACGTCAACATGGCGCGCGCCGGCGAGTCATTCGGCCTCAAGGTGAAGGAACACGCGCGCGAACACGACGTGGTGTATCGCGTGAAGAGCGCCTGACCAGCAGTATCATGCAAACAACAAGGCCCCGCTTTGCGGGGCCTTGTTGTTTTGGGGGTACGGCGCTACAGGATCTCGCGTGTCTTGTCGCGCGAAGGGTCGTTCTCCGGCAAGACATCCGCCACCCACTCACCAGTCTTCCAGCCCGGCACCGGCGTCACACAGCCGCCTTTCGGCACGAAACGTGAGCGCTCGACGATTTTCATCTTGTGAATGTAGCGCGGGCAGTTGGTAAATATCTCGCGCGCCCGCACCCGCACCACAAACTGCGCCTCGGCGAATGCTGCCTTCAGCGGATCATTGAAATCGATGCTGGCCTCGCCGTTGAAACGCATGCGTCGCGGGTTTTCGAAATCGATGAACAGAATGCCGATCCGCCGGGTGGCCGCAACTGCGCCCATGGAAAGGTACATACCGTTGCCGTCGTAATTGGGGAAGGCGATGGTGTGCTCGTCCACCACGCGTACGAAGCCCGGATCGCCTCCGCGATAGGAGCAATTGACGTGGCCCCTGGCGTCGACGGTTGCAAGGAAGAACATCTCGCGGCTCTCAATGAATTCCTTCTCCGACGCACTGATGGTGTCATGCAACAGCGCATCTTCCATGCGGTCGGCAAGGCGGCGAGTGTCGAAGCGATCCTGAAGCGCGCGGTGACTGTCATCGTAGAGTCCAGACATGCCCCCTCCAAATGTGCGGTTGCACGGGTTGCCACGAGTTGGCCAGCATGCCACGGAACTGCGGCGCGCAACATATACCTGCGGCTCGCCATATTCCGGATGCCGCCCAAATCAGGCGACAGGTGAACTCCCTTCGGGTCCGCCGGAGCGGCATTCGGCCGTCACGATCCAGTGGAACGAGCCGGGCTTTGTCTGTTCCCGGTCGAGAATATCGAGGGGTTCGAACGCCTCAAGAAGCGAGCGCAGACCCGAAGCGTCGCAGTAATAGTGCGGGTGGCGTTTTTCTTCGTCGTCGGTATCGGCGATGAAAGTGTCTTCAGCGACCGCCGTACCTTTCCCGAACAAGGCATTGCGCTTGGAAAGCATGGTGAGTTGAAGCAGGCCACCGGGGCGCAGCACACGAGCCATTTCGGCGAGGGCGCGCGC
>DKBM01000035.1:0-51539 GCA_002451215.1 Proteobacteria bacterium UBA6900 | reverse complement strand
TTGCAGCCGCAGGTGTCGCACATGCTTCTTCAGCCTCCAGGAGTTCCACGCTGGCCAATAGCAGTTCGTCGCCGCTCAACAATCGCGTGTGCCAGTCACCGCATCTGCCGCAAATCAGGCGGTTAGCGGTTGCGTCGGTCTCGGCGCCGCATTGCTCGCACTTGACCCGTATCGGCAGGTCTTCGATGACTAGCTCGGCGGTCGCGGCAACGGTACCGCCACGGGCCAGCGGAAAAGCGGCTTGGAGCAGTTGCGGCTCCACCCCCGAGAGCGGACCGATCCGCAGCACAATGCGTCCCACCGATTGTGCGCGGTGCGATTTCGCCACTGTTGCCACTTGATCAAGCAGCGCCTGGCAGACCGACAGTTCATGCATGGCCATGCCCCGGCTCGACATTCAGGCTTTGCTCGGCAGCGAGGATTTCGTCGTAGAGTTCCCAGGCACTGCGTGCAGCTTCCGGTTCAATCTTCTGGATGGCGTAGCCGACGTGCACCATCACGAAATCGCCAACCTGCGGCGGCTCATCCTGAACCAAGAACAGGCTCACATCGCGGCTCACGCCCTTGGCCTCGCAACGCGCGGTGAAGCCGTCGATTTGCATCACCTGCATGGGAATGCCGAGACACATATGCGGTTTATTCCTGATGGGTCTGGTTAAGTATTCGCCGATTTGCTGATCGAGACAATCTGGTGATCGTAGTGTGAATCCGGGGGGCGATATTGATTTGCGTCAATAACTTGAAAGGTCGATCACGTAGGATGCTGGCACGCATGACGGCCCGCTGATCGGGCGCGTGGGCAAAACCCCCGCCGGAAATGCGGGTTTGGGGGGTAGCGATGACAAGAAGAACCCTGGTGCTTGGAATCGGCAACACGCTTCTTGGCGACGAAGGCGTTGGCGTGCACGCCGTTCACGCACTCGAGGCCCGCCTCGGGTCGCCGAAGAACGTTCAGTTCCTTGATGGCGGGACACTCAGTTTCACGCTCGCCGGGCCGATTGAGTCCACTGACCAGCTCATCGTGATCGATGCCGCGCAGCTGAATGCGCCGCCCGGTACCGTACAGGCGTTCGAGGGCGAGGAGATGGATCGCTTTCTCGGTCGTCAGCGCAAGCGCAGCGTGCACGAAGTGGGGCTGCTTGATCTGATGACCATCGCCAGACTCACCGACGCACTGCCGGCGCGACGTGCGCTGATCGCGGTGCAGCCAGAGTATGTCGATTGGGCCGATGCTCCCACACCCGCGGTAGCCGCAGCTATTCCACGCGCGTGCGACATTGCGAATGGATTGATCGAGCGTTGGCAGGGCACGGCCGTCACCGACGCGGCGGACGCCAGATTCCAGGGGAGCCAAAGCGCATGACCGGCCTCGCTGACATTGGTGTACAGGTCGAGAGCGCGTCTTCCATGACCGGCGCGGCACCCGCGGTGCTGCGCGAAATCGAATCCATGCTTGTTGAGCTGATCGAGCGTGGAACGGTCGGGAGGATCGATCTGCGCAGTCTGCCGTTGTCGCCCGCTGATCTCGACTGGCTCGCCGGCGCGCTCGGTGAGGGCGAAGTGCAGGCCAGCGTCGAGACCATGGGATCCAGCGACGTACTGGAAACCGGCGTCTTTGGCGTGTGGTGGGTACGGCACTTCGACGAAGGCGGCAACGTGACGGCGGATTTCATTGAAGTCACGCAGCTACCGGAATTGCTCAAGACGCATCCGGCAGACATGCAGGCCGGGCTCGCGCGCCTGCGCGAACAGATGAATACCTTGCAGAATCTCGAAGAAGGAGACGGTCATGTCCGATGAACTTACGCTGGGTGAAGCGCTGGCGCGGCGCGGCGTCAGTCGCCGCACATTTCTCAAGTTCTGTGCCTCGGTCGCATCGGTGATGGCCATGCCACCCGGCATGGTCGAGGTGATGGCAGAGGCGCTCGCCAAGGTAAAGCGCCAATCGGTGATCTGGCTGAGTTTCCAGGAGTGTACCGGCTGCACGGAGTCCATTACGCGTTCGCACTCACCGACGCTCGAGAGCCTGATCTTCAATGCCATCTCGCTCGACTACCATCACACCTTGATGGCGGCCTCTGGCACGGCGGCGGAGGAGGCTCGCGAGCAAGCGATGAAGGAGAATGCCGGTAAGTACATTCTGGTAGTCGACGGCTCGGTGCCGATGAAGGACGGCGGCATATATTCGACGATTGCCGGTATATCGAACCACGATATGCTGGTCGAGACCGCCAAGGGCGCGATGGCAATCATAGCGGTTGGCACCTGCGCGGCATTTGGCGGCATTCCGCATGCCAAGCCGAATCCGACCGGCGCGGTCCCCGTTATGGATATCATCAAGGACAAGCCGATCATTAATATTTCGGGCTGCCCGCCGATCGCCACTGTCATGACCGGCGTGATTGCGCACGTGTTGACGCTCGGGACCATTCCCGCGCTCGATCACCTCAAGCGCCCGAAGGCGTTCTTCGGCGACACCATTCATGATCGCTGCTATCGCCGCCCATTCTACGAGCGTGGCCAGTTTGCCAAGACCTTCGATGACGAGGGCGCGCGTAACGGCTGGTGCCTGTTTGAGCTCGGTTGTAAGGGTCCGACCACATACAACGCCTGTGCAACCGAGAAGTGGAACGGCGGCGTGAGCTTCCCGATCCAATCGGGGCACGGCTGCCTTGGCTGCTCGGAGCCGGACTTCTGGGATGCGGGCAGCTTCTACGCCCCAGTGTCGACGCCGGGCGTGAACGTTAAGACCATTGCGACGGCGGCGGTGGCTGCCGGCGCTGCGGCAGGCGTGGCCTTTGGGCTCTATGACCGCGCCAAGCGCACGCGCGCCCAGGCGCGTCACGAAAAGCTGACGGTGAAGGACATCAAGGAGTAATGCCATGACCGTAACCGAATGGCTGCATTTCGTCCGGGGCCCGTTGCTGGGTTTCTCCGTTGCGGTATTTGTGCTCGGCCTTGTCTATCGGGTGGCGCACAATTATTTGCTGGGGCGCAAGGGCAGTCTCGCCAAGCCCAATGGCGGTGAATGGGGACCGGGTCTGGCAACCGTTTACCGGCGATCGCTGTTTCACCCGGGGATGAACTACCGGGGCTACTTCACCCTGATCGCCGGTTACACGTTTCATATCGGGTTCCTGGTTACTCTGTTCCTGTTTACCCAGCACATCGATCTGTTTCGGGCAGTACTTGGTTTCGGCTGGCCGGGACTTCCGCCGGCAGTGATCGATGCAATGACCATCCTTTCCATCGCAGCCCTGGTGGCGGTGCTGATTCACCGCCTGATGGATCCGGTACGACGCCTGATTTCGGACTTTCAGGATTATTTCACCTGGGTTGTGACGATCCTGCCGCTGGTGACCGGCTTCATGCTGGTGCGACGCATCGGCCCCGAGTACACGCAGATGCTCACGTGGCACATCCTGAGTCTCGAGCTGCTGTTAGTGGTCACGCCGTTCACCAAGCTTTCTCACATGGTCACGTTGTTCATCGCGCGCTGGTACAACGGCGCCATCGCCGGGTACAAAGGAGTGAAAGTATGAGTTCCTCCGTTGAACGCGCTCATCGCGCGATCGTCGAACATATCGACGCGCCGGTTTCGACGTTTTTCACTACTTGCGTTCACTGCGGCATGTGTGCCGATGCATGCCTGTTCTTCACCGAGACCGACGACCCCAAGTACACGCCGATCCACAAACTGCATCTGATGCGGCGGGTATGGAAGAGGGAGTTTACTTTTTGGGGCAAGCTGCTCGGGATGTTCGGACTGCTCAAGCCTATTACCGACAAGGAACTCGAGGAGTGGGAGCCGCTTGTTTACGACGCATGCACGCTCTGCGGGCGCTGCTCGCTGGAGTGTCCAGTTGGCAATGACATCACCTATATGATTCGCAGGTTCCGCGAGGGAATGGTGGCATCCGGTCACGCTCCGCCTGGACTCAAAGGCGCGACCGTTCGGGCGATCGAGCTGGGCAGCCCGATGGGTGTGTCGCTTGCCACCCTCAAGGCGCAGATCAAACATGCCGAGGCCGCGACCGGATTGACGGTGCCGCTCGATCAGGTCGGTGCCGACTACATGATGGTGTTGTCATCGGCCGAAGTCCGCGACTATCCGGAGATCATTGGGGCCGTGTCGCGGATCTTTCGCGATGCCGGCGTGTCGTGGACGATCGCCTCGGACGGTTTTGAAGGAACCAACAGTGGAGTCCAGATCGGGTCGAGTGATCTTGCCCGGGAACTGCTCATGCGGATCGTGAATGCGGCGGAGCGTCTCAAAGTGAAATACGTCATCGCTCCAGAGTGCGGTCATGCCTACACGGCGCTGCGCTGGGAAGGTCCTAACCTGATCGGACGGCCGTATGCGTTCCAGGTAGTCCATATTCTCGATCTGCTCGATCAGTTGCGGCGCGAAGGTCGGCTTAAGACCGAAGGAACGGAGGATGCGCGTCTCACATTCCACGACCCTTGCCAGATCGTGCGCCGAGGCGGCGTGGTGGAGCCGCCGCGCAGTTTGCTGAAGATGTTTGCGCCGAACTTCGTCGAGATGAAAGACCACGGAGTTCACAACTGGTGCTGCGGCGGCGGTGGGGGCGTAAGCGCCAACGATCGCGCAACTCCGCTGCGCTTGCAGGTTTTCAGCAAGAAGAAGGCGCAGCTCGACGAGCTAAAGGTCGATACGCTGGTCACGGCCTGCTCGAACTGCCGACACATGCTCGAAGACGGTCTCGAGCACAACAATATGAACATCAACGTTGTGGGCCTGACGGAGCTCCTCGCCGAGCACCTCGCGCCCGCTTCAAGGAAACAGTAACGAGGGGGCATCGTCATGGCACTGGAACGCGTGGTTGTCGACCCGATTACCCGTATCGAAGGGCATTTGCGCATCGAGGCGCAGACCAACGAGAGCGGTGTGATTACCCAGGCCTCGAGCGCAGGCACGATGGTGCGCGGCATCGAGATCATCCTGCGCGGGCGCGATCCGCGAGACGCCTGGGCTTTTGCCCAGCGCATCTGCGGCGTGTGCACGCTGGTGCACGGCGTCGCCTCGGTGCGTGCGGTGGAAGACGCGCTCAAGTACGAGATTCCCGAGAACGCGCAGCTGATTCGCAATCTCATGATTGGTGCGCAGTATGTGCACGATCATGTCATGCATTTCTATCACCTGCATGCGCTCGACTGGGTGGACGTGGTCTCGTCGCTGAAAGCCGACCCCAAGGCCACCGCCGCCCTGGCGCAGAAAGTGAGCCCGAGCTGGCCGAAGTCCTCACCGGGCTATTTCGCCGACACGCAAAAGAAGATCAAGGATTTCGTCGAGAGTGGCCAGCTTGGGATCTTTGCGGGCGGGTATTGGGGGCACCCGGCCTACAAGTTGCCGCCCGAGGTCAATCTGCTGGCGGTGGCACACTATCTTGAGGCGCTTGCCTGGCAGCGCGATGTGGTGCAAATCCACGCGATCTTTGGCGGCAAGAATCCGCATCCGAATTTCCTGGTGGGTGGCGCGGCCTGCGCAATCAGCGTGCACACCGAAGGCAAGGGCGGGGCGGCCGGCGCCGGCGCGACTGCGGTGAACCTGGTCGGCCTGCAGCGCGTGAAGAATGTTATCGACTCGATGCGGACGTTCGTGGACCAGGTGTACGTACCCGATACGCTCGCAATCGCCGGGTTCTATAAGGATTGGGCTGCGCAGGGCGAGGGCGTCGGCAACTTCTTGTGCTACGGCGACTTCCCGGCGAAGAACATGAGTGATGTGAAGAGCTTCCTCGTGCCGCGTGGCATCATCCTGAACCGTGATATCAACACGGTGCACGAGCTCGATCTGAATGCGGATGACCAGATCCAGGAATTCGTTGCGCACTCCTGGTACGACTACAGCGTTGGCAAGGAGAAGGGTTTGCACCCGTATAGGGGTGAGACCAAGTTCAACTACACCGGCCCCAAGCCCCCATACGACCATCTTGATGTCGACAAGAGTTACTCATGGTTGAAGAGCCCGCGCTGGAAAGGCAAGCCGATGGAGGTTGGCCCGCTGGCGCGCATGCTGATGCTCTACGCGACAGGCAATCAGCAGGCCAAGGAACTTGTCGGGTTGACCCTTAAGACGCTTGATGTGCCCGTTACGGCCCTGTTCTCGACACTCGGTCGCACCGCGGCACGCACCCTCGAGACCAAGATCTTCGTTGATGCGATGGACGGTTGGTATAACCAACTGATGGCAAACATCAAGAAGGGCGACGTTCGGACTTTCAACGAGAAGCTGTGGGATCCGAAGACCTGGCCGAAGGAGGCAAGGGGGGCCGGATTCACGGAGGCCCCACGCGGCGGTCTGGCGCACTGGGTTGTCATCAAGGATGGCAAGATCGCCAACTACCAGGCCGTGGTGCCAAGCACTTGGAATGCCGGTCCGCGTGATGCCGCCGGCAACGACGGTCCGTATGAGGCGGCGCTCAAGGGTCACAAGCTGCACGATGCCAAGCAGCCGATCGAGATCCTTCGCACCATCCACAGCTTCGACCCGTGTATTGCCTGCGCGGTGCACGTCACCGACCCGCAGGGCGAAGAGCTGATCAAGGTCAAGGTTCGCTAGTACCATTGCGGGAGAGGATCACTGTCATGAAGATCATCGAGGCATTTCGCAGTCTGGTTATGGTGGTCGGGTCCACTGCGGCGTCGTTTGTTTGGGCCCATCCCTACGGACATCACCCGGAAGGAGACGTGTTGCTTGTGCCACACACGCATGCCGAGTCACTGGCGTCGTGGCCACTTGCCGTGGCATTCCTGTTTTCGGGGATCGCCCTGCATTGGGTCGGACGGCGGCTCGGCGGTCGGATGGGGCGCGTCGCACAAGTCGCGGGCGTCGGCCTAGCGGCCGGCGGAACGCTGTTGTTATTCGCGTAAACCCTGACAAGCGAGGCGACGGCTTCTGCGCCGTTGAAACTGCATGAAACCGGTTCGTCCGCAGAACCTGGACGAGAGCAGCGACGATGCCATCAATCAGGTTCTTGTGGCCGAACAGCAGGCGCGTGAGGCGATCGCGCGGGCGCGCGAAAGCGCCAATGCGCGGCTTGCCGATGCGCGGATACGTTCCCTTCGAATTGAGCAGCGCGCCGATGAGCGCGCCAGCAAGATTCGCGCGGCCTGCCAGCATTGGGTCGCGCAGCGCTCCGCTGAACTGAACAAGGAGGCGCAGGCCCTCCGCGATGCCCCCGCGCAGGATACCGCGCGACATGAGCGGTTGGAGGACGCGGTCGCTCGCCTGGCGGCGGAACTCAGCGGTGGTGAGTCATCATGAGCGGCGCCGCATTCGCCTATGCGCAGGTTCGATTGCAGGCGCGACATGGCCAGCGGGCCCGCGAGGATGTCTGGCAGCCGCTGAGTGCTATCGGCGAGTTTCGGCCCTTTCTTGAGCAAGCGCGCGCGACCCCACTGCGGGCCTGGATCAGTAACGTCAGCCCGATCAGCCCGTTGCATGAGATGGAGCAACGACTGCGAGGGGAGTATCGGCGTCGTGTGGCCACGGTGGCGAATTGGCTGCCCAAGTCCCTGCAACCGGCGGTGCTGTGGACGCGCACGCTGGTCGACCTGCCAATGGTGGACTACCTCCTGCGTCGCGAGCCGTTAATCGGCTGGATGCTGGATGACGAGTTTCTCAGACCCCTGGCTGCTGCCGAGCCTGACGCGCGGGCCGCGGCCCTGGCGCAATCGGTTTATGCGCCGCTGGCCCGGGGTGACGAGTCCCTGCGAGAGCGTTGGGTGAACGAGTGGCAGCGTCGGCTGCCCACCCAGTCGAAGCGTAGCCGGCAGCAACTCTCGCGACTGGTGCGCACGGTACGGGTGCACCTGGCATCCATGCAACCGGCGGAAGGAGAGGAGCTGATGCCGGCGCGCGCGGCATGGGCACTGCGGCGCATGCTCGAGCATCGCTTCGTGTATCACTTTCGGTGGGGCTTTCTTGAGGCGTCCGGCGTCTTCGCGTTCCTGATGCTCCAAGCGCTCGAGTTCGAGCGTCTGCGTGGCGAGCTCGTTCGGCGGCGGGTCTTTGCGGGCGAGGTGGGTTGACATGTTGCGCCCGCAGACCGCGCGCTGGTTCGAGGTGCTGGTGGCCCAGGACGACGTGGCGCACGCGCTCGAAGCACTTGCGAACACGGGCGCGATCGAGCTTGAAGTGCGAGCCGAGCGCGCGACTGCGGAACCCATGGGGGACCTGAAGCCGCTGCTTGATCGTTACGTAGAGCTCGCCCAACGCTACGGACCCTACTGGCCGGCGCCAAGCGGTACCCTTGCACGGCAATTGTCGGCACGCGAGGTGCTGGAAGAGAACCTCGCGCAACTTGAGAAGTGGCGGGTGGAGGCGGAGTCTCTCATCGAGTCCCTGCAGGCGCTTGAACAGGAAGAACGCGAGCTTGCCATTTGGCGCGAGCTCTTTGCCTCGTTCCGTGAAAGCGCCATCGATTTCGGCCGACTTCGCCGCGTTGAGGGAAATCTTACGCGCCGGGTGTACGTATTTCCGCCTGATGTTGTTTTTCCCGTTCCAGTCGAGGTCATGGCGCGACGATTCGTGCTGCGCGACCAGGCCTGCGTGCTGGTGCTGGGTCCCACGGAGGCCGTGGCGCATCTCGATCGCCAGGCCGCGGCGCTGCGAGGTCGTCGCTCGGGCCTTGGCATTCCGGAGTGGCTTGATGGCAGTGCCGTCGACAATCTTCCGCGCGTCGAGGAGCGCAGCGAGGAAGTCCGCGCTCGGCTTTGGACGCTGCGCAATGATCTGGACGGCGTGAACGCGCGCATGCAACTAGGTCGTCGAATCGGCGAAATCGAGCGGCTGCGCTGGTTTGTAGGCGAGGTGCAGCGACTTTCCGGTACCGAGCACTTCGCGTGGCTGACGGGCTGGACGAACGATTTCGACGGCAAGCGCCTGGAGGGTTCGCTCAGGACAGCGGGGGCACGTGCACTGCTGCGCTTTCCGTTGCCGCCGTCCGACGTGCTGGCGCCACTGGTGCTTACGAATCCCTGGTGGGCGAAGCCCTTCGAGCTGTTCGCCCGCGCCATCGGTGTTCCGGCGCGCAACGAGGTGGACCCGAGTCGCTTGCTCGCACTGATCGTGCCGTTGCTTTTTGGGTACATGTTCGGGGATGTGGGACAAGGACTCGTGCTGTTCTTCGCGGGACTGTTTCTGCGCAATCGCTTTGCCGTCGCGCGTCTCGTAATGGTGGGCGGTGCGTCGGCGACTGTCTTTGGTTTCCTGTTTGGCAGCATCTTCTCGCGCGAGGACCTTATTCCAGCGCTTTGGCTGCATCCGATGAGCGAACCGCTCACATTGCTCGGCGTGCCACTGGTCGCGGGTGCGCTACTGATTGCGCTGGGCCAGCTGCTGGCGGCGGTAGAGGCGCGCTGGTGCGGGCGGCTGGGCATCTGGATGCAGTCGGAAGCCGGCATGCTGGTGCTCTACGTCGCGCTTCTGCTCACGCTGATCGATCGCAATTTCATCTGGCTCGCGGCAGCCGGCCTGCTCTGGTACGTACTAGGTCACGCGCTGCACCAGCGCAGTCTGGGCGCAATTCTCGGTGGCATCGGCGCCGCGATCGAGCACGGGTTCCAGCTGGCGGTGAATACGCTTTCCTTTGCGCGCGTGGGGGCGTTTGCGCTTGCACATGCGGGCCTGTCTTCGGCGGTTGTGTCGCTCGCGGACGCAGCCGGAAACGCCGCGGGTAGCGCCGTTATCATGCTGATCGGCAATGTTGTCGTGATTGTCCTTGAGGGGCTGGTGGTCTCGATTCAAACCACCCGCCTCGTGCTGTTCGAGTTCTTCATCCGCTTCTTGCGCGGCGAGGGCCGGGCGTTCCGGCCGCTGGCAGCGCCACCGTCGACTGTTAAAGGAGACTCCCATGAAAAGCCGGCTTAAAGCTGCAATTGTTCTCACCATACTAAGTGGCACGCTTGCCGCGCTGAGCACCGTGTTCCTGTGGTTTCCGGACGCGTGGGCGGCCGAAGCTGCGAAGGGGGCAACGCCGCTGCCCCCCGAGGCGTTCAGCTGGGGCTTCATTGGTGCCGCGGTATCGACGGGGCTCGCAGCCCTCGGGGCCGGCATCGCGGTTGCGAATGTCGGAACCGCGGCGATCGGTGCCATGGCCGAGAAGCCCGAGCTTTTCGGGCGGTTGTTGATTCTCGTAGGCTTGGCTGAGGGTATCGCGATTTACGGCTTGATCGTTTCGATCCTGATACTGAATCGACTGGGATGAGCGTGTGACCGAGGTTGCGTTTATCGGCGATGAAGTAAGTGCGGCGGGCTACCGGCTTGCCGGGGTGCGGTCCTATGTGCCGGCGCGCGGGGAGGAAGCGGCTGTGCTCGCGGCGGCACGGGCCGAGGCTGCGTTGGTATTGATCACCGCTCAGCGGGCGGCACAGGTGCCGGCTGCGGAGCTTGCCGCGGCGCTCGCCGCGCTGCGGCCGCTCGTGCTGGTGGTGCCCGACGTTCGCGGCCTCGCGCGGCCGGCGGATCTCGGCAAACTGGTTCGCAAGCAATTGGGGATGGAAGCATGAGCCGAGGAGCAGGGGCCCCGCGAAGCGGGGATGCGACCGGCGAATGCTTCAGGCCGCCGACAGAAAAGGGTTTCGCCGGGGTATGTCTTCACGGAGGCGGAAGCATGAGCCGAGGAGGTCGCTATCAACATCCTGTCTATCGCGACACTCGCACATCCCTGTGCTTCGCAGGGGCCCCGCGAAGCGGGGATGCGACCGGCGAATGCTTCAGGCCGCCGACGCGAGTTGTGTTGTTTTCGGATGGTGTCACGGAGGCGGCAGCATGAGCCAGGCGCTGGACGAAATGCTGAAGCTTGTTGCCGACGCGAGCCGCAAGGAATGCGAAGCCGTGGCGGAGTCGGCTGAGCGCGAAGCGCGGGAACTGACCGGGGCGGCCCACCGCGCCGCGCGCCGGCGCATGCATGACAGTGTTCTTGAGATTCGCCAAATCATGCGCCGCGAGCTGAACCAGGCGCAGGCTGCGCTTGAGACGGCACGCCGCCAACATCAACAGCGTTGTGATTTCCGGCTCCTCGAAGCCAGCTGGTCGCTGCTGGGCGACGCGCTTGCGCGCCGCTGGCAGGACGCAGCGGCAAGAAAGACGTGGGTCGCGTCCGTGGTGCGCCAGGCCCAACACGCGCTACCAGGCGGAACCTGGCAAGTGCATTACCCGGCCGACTGGCCAGCCGCCGAGCGCGAACGACTTGCCACGGACCTATCGGCGGCGGGTGTTACGCCGCAGTGGATCGTAGACCAGGGGGTGAGTGCGGGCCTGCGGTTGTGTGCGCAAGGCGCGTGTCTGGATGGGACCGCGGAGGGCATTCTCGCGGACCGTGCCGCCATACAGGCCCAGTTGTTGGCGAAACTGAACGAGTAGCGTCCGATGAGCGAAGCAAGAATCCGGTGGATCAGCGGCCCTGTGTTGAGGGCCGTCGCAAGCGGGCCGTTCCAGATGCGTGAGGCGGTGCAGGTCGGCGACGCGCGGCTGTTGGGAGAAGTGATCCGAATCGAAGGTGATGTGATCGTCGTGCAGGTGTACGAAGATACCACGGGGCTCAGGCCCGGTGCGCCAGTGCGCGGCAGTGGCGGGCCGTTGTCTATTGCGCTTGGTCCGGGTCTCATCGGGAACACGTTTGATGGGTTGCTGCGGCCCTTGCGCAATACCGGCAGTGCCTTCGTCTTGCCCGGATTACGCCCCGCGGCGCCGGCGAAGTTCCCCTTTCAGCCGCAGGCTGCGGTCGGCGACGTGCTCGTCCCTGGTTCCGTGTTCGGTTCCGTTACGCTCGCTGGTGGGCGCACGCAGCGCATATTGTTGCCACCTGATACCGGCGGGGAAGTCACGCATGTTGCTGTGCCGGACACCTATGATGAGGACGCACCCGTGCTCACGCTGCGCACGAGTAACGGCAAACAACGCGAGATTGCCATGCGCCATCATTGGTCGGTGCGGCAGGCGCGCCCCAGCCAGGAGCGCCTCGGCAATGACGAGCCGCTGCTCACGGGCCAGCGTATCGTCGATTCGGTGTTCCCCATCGCGCGGGGGGGCCGCGCCGCCATCCCCGGAGGATTCGGCACCGGCAAGACCATTCTGCTCGAAACGCTTGCCAAGTGGTGCAATGCCGATGTGATCGTATATGTCGGCTGCGGCGAGCGCGGCAACGAGATATCCGGCGTGCTCGAGGAGTTTCCGGAACTTGAGGATCCGCGTACCGGGCGCAAGCTGATGGAGCGAACCGTCATCATTGCCAATACATCCAACATGCCGGTATCCGCGCGCGAGGCGAGCATCTACACCGGCATCACCGTCGCCGAATACTTCCGTGATCAGGGACTGCACGTAGCCCTGATGGCCGACTCGACAAGTCGCTGGGCGGAGGCACTGCGCGAGGTGTCGGGACGCCTCGGCGAACTGCCAGGCGAAGGTGCCTACCCGGCCTACCTGTCGAGTCGGCTTGCTGAATTCTACGAGCGCGCCGGGCGCGTGCGCACGCTCAGTGGCGAGGAAGGCTCCGTGACGGTCATGGGATCGATCAGTCCGCCAAGCGGTGATTTCTCGGAGCCGGTCACATCGCACACCAAGCGATACATTCGCTCATTCTGGGCGCTCGATGTGAAGCGCGCACAGGCGCGGTTTTACCCGGCGATCCATCCGCTGCAGTCCTACTCCGAGGACGTCGTGGCGCTTGGGCCCTGGTGGCAGGCGGCCGGCAATCCACGCTGGCCGGAGCTGCGCCGGCGCTTTCTTACCTTGCTCGAAGAGCAGGCGCGTCTCGATCGTATGGCGCGTATCATCGGCAAGGACGCCATGCCGCCGCGCCAGCAGGTGGTGCTGCTATGCGCAGAGCTCATCAACGCTTCATTTCTGTACCAGTCGGCCTACTCGGAGAACGATCGCTACGCCTCGCCACAACGGCAGACGGCAATGATGCAGCTCCTGGCGCGTTTCAGCGAGCTTGCCGAGACTGCGGTGGCGCAAGGCGCGGCCGTCGAGGCTCTCACCCAGATGCCGGTTTACCGCAAGGTGGCGCGAATGGGCGAGGACATTCCGGAGTCGCAGCTTGCGCGCTACAACGAGCTCGAAACCGAGCTCGAGCAGGCGTTTGCCGATCTGGGGGTGTCCCATGCGCACTAGATTGATCGTCGAAGGCATGGGCACCCGGCTCGAGGGTCCGCTGCTGTTCCTCAAGCGCACGGTGGATATTGGCCTGAACGACGCGGTGGAGGTGATCGGTCCGGACAACCGTCCGCGCCTTGGACGTGTGGCGACGCTCGACGACGAATACATGGTGATCGAAGTGCTCGAGACCACCTCCGGGCTTTCGCTCGCGCAGACCCGGGTGCGGTTCTTTGGTCATCCGCTGCAGTTCGATGTGGGCCCCGGCATTCTCGGGCGTACCTTCAATGGTGTCGGGCAGGTAATCGATGGCGGCCCCCCGGTAGCGGCGGCAAAGAGTCTGCCGATTGAGGGTCTGCCGATGAATCCGGTGGAACGCGACACGCCGCGCGACTTCATTGAGACCGGTATTACCACCATTGACCTGATGAACTCGTTGGTGCGCGGCCAGAAGCTGCCGCTGTTCTCGGGCGGTGGCCTGCCGCACGACCGCATGGCGGTGAGTATCGCAATTAATGCGAAGCTGAAGAGCGCCAAGGCGGACGACACCCGGGATGGTGGGGGCAGGGTTGCGCCGGGAGCAGGCGCCGACGAATTCGTGATCGTGTTTGCGGGGATCGGCTTGCCGTATGAGAGCGCCGAGTACTTCCGCCGCACGCTGGAGGAATCCGGCGCGCTGGCCCGCACCGCGCTGTTCTTGAATCTGGCGTCGGATTCCAGCACCCAGCGCCTGCTCACGCCGCGCTTCGCGCTCACGGCGGCAGAGTACCTGGCGTTTACCGAGGGCAAGCACGTGCTCGCGATCATCACGGACATCACCAACTACTGTGAGGCGCTGCGCGAAGTGTCATCCTCACACGGCGAGATTCCAAGCCGCAAGGGTTATCCGGGCTATTTGTACTCTGACCTCGCGACGCTCTACGAGCGTGCGGGGCGGCTGCGCAATTATCCCGGCACGCTCACCCAGCTGCCAATTCTCACCATGCCGGCGGACGACATCGGCCATCCAATTCCCGATCTCTCCGGGTATATCACCGAAGGCCAGATCGTAATTGACCGCGATCTCGAGCGGCGCGGGATTTACCCGCCGGTCAAGGTACTGCCGAGCCTCTCGCGCCTGATGAAGGACGGTACCGGCGCAAAGTACACGCACGCCGACCATCCTCCGCTCGCTTCGCAGCTATTTGCGAGTTATGCGCGTGGTACGCAGGCGCGCATCCTCGCCGGGGTAGTTGGCGAGGAGGGCTTGTCAGACATTGATCGAAAGTACCTTGAGTTCGCCAACCGGTTCGAGCGCGAGCTGGTTAGCCAGAGCGAAGCGCGCAGTCTCGAGGAGAGCATGAGCGTTGGTTGGGGCTTGCTGCGCATACTTCCCAAGAGCGAGCTGGCGCGGCTGTCCGACGCGCAGATCGCACAGCATATTGAAGGGGCCGCCTAGGCGGTAACGTGCCCGGATGAGTGACATCACACCTACACGCGCGGCGGTGCTTGAGCTTCAGGACGAGCGCCGCTCGATGCGCGAGGGCTATGAGTTTCTGGATGAAAAGCGCCTGCTGCTCGCGGCCGAAATGCTGCGCGAGCTCAAGCGCTATGAATCTTTGTGGATCGGATTCCAGCGGGCACTGCAGGAGGCTGCCACCGCTTTGCGCGAGGCGGTTGCGCGGCATGGTTTTGAGGGTGTGCAGGTCTATCCGTCAGCTCGATTCGAAACACTCGCGCTTGAGATCGCCCCGGCGATTCTGCTCGGCGTGCGGCTGCAGCAGGCAACACTGCGGGCGGAGCTCGGCGGCGCGCCGCCGGCGCTAAATCCCTCACCCGAGGCGGAGCGTTGCCGGCGGGTATTTGTGGACGTCATTGAACAGTCGGCCGCACTGGCCGCAATTGCCGGAAACCTCGAGCGCTTGCGCCATGAGTACCGACGTACTGAACGACGCGCCCGCGCCCTTGAAGATGTATTGCTTCCCGAAATAGGCTCGACCATCTATGACCTGGAATCGCGTCTCGAGGAAGTCGAGCAGGAAGAGGCAATACGGGTAAGACAGGGGTAAGGGGATGATCGGATACCCACAGATTGATAGCACGTGATGGTTTTGGGGTCCGGCTGAATTGGCGTTGGCGCTCAGTGGCAGTGTCACGCCATTGCATACATCGCCAAGGCGCCGCACCCGAGGCACTTGGGCGATTTAGCGAGCGAGCCTCGCGGAGGCGCACAAGGGAATGTTCACTTAACTATCAGGAAACCGGGCTCTTCAAGCGAGCTGGTAGCGGGGATGCCATGAAAATGTGCGGGCACAATTGAGTGCAGCAAAGAATGTCGGCGCTCGTGTCCGTCATCGTGACTGCAGCAGGCGCCTATGTCGCGCTGCTGCTTTTTGTCTGGTTTGGCCAATCGAGTTTGTTGTATCTTCCCTCGCTTCCCACGCGAGAACTCGCGGCCACACCGCAATCAATTGGACTTGCCTACGACGATGTGACGCTGCGCACCGGAGATGGCGTGCGCCTGCATGGCTGGTTTGTGCCCGCACCCACGCCGCGAGCAACGCTGCTGTTCTTTCACGGGAATGCCGGCAACATCTCGCATCGCCTCGACAGCCTGCGCATCTTTCACGAGTTGGGCCTGTCGGTGTTCATATTCGACTACCGTGGCTACGGGCGCAGCGAGGGCAGTCCTAGCGAAGCGGGAACACAGAACGACGCTCGTGCTGCCTGGCGCTACATAACAGACACACGCACAGTGCCGGCGAGTGAGGTTGTGCTGTTCGGGCGATCACTTGGTGCAGCGATCGCGGCCTGGCTGGCAAGCCAATATCGGCCGGGCGCGCTAATTGTCGAATCCACATTTACTTCCGTGCCGGACATGGCATCGGAGCTCTATTGGTGGCTTCCTGCAAGGCATCTGGCACGCTTTCAATATGCGACCAGGAATTACCTGAAGGCGACCACGTGTCCCGTCCTGGTCGTGCACAGTCCGAATGACGAGATCATTCCATTCCACCACGCTGAGGCGCTGTATGCGGCGGCACACGAGCCAAAGGAACTACTTCGACTAACCGGCTCGCATAACGAGGGATTCCTGCTAAGCGGCGCCGCCTATACTCGCGGCCTTGACCAGTTTCTCGCGACGCATCTGGATCACGCGAGTAGACACCCGAGGCATTGAGTTGATTCCGGCGACCCGGTCAGAGAAAGCGCGCCAGCAGGAAGACACCGATCATTGCCATCGCCAGCGCCATCTTGGCCGCGATAGCAAGTACCAGTCCGAACGAAGCGCCGACCCCCGCCCGCGTCGCCGCCATGAGATCGCGCCGCACCGTCAGCTCACCAATTACCGCGCCGACAAAGGGTCCTAGCAGCACTCCCGGAATGCCGAAAAAGATGCCGATGATGCCCCCAACTACCGCACCGCTTGCGGCGCGCGCGCTTGCTCCAAATCGCTTCGCGCCAAGCGCACCAGCGGCAAAGTCAGCCAGATACGCGAGTGCGGCGAGCACGGTGAGCAGCACGATGCTCGCGGTTCCGACGTAGACAAAGTCCTCTGCCCATGCCGCGATAACGAGGCCTGCGAGAAGCAGCGGTGGCCCGGGAAGGACGGGGAGGAGCAATCCGGCGACCCCCGCGACCATGAGCGTAACCGCAAGAATCCAGAGCAATATGGCGGTATCCATCGGACGCCATTATGCAGAGTTGGCACGGCCGTGCGAGGGGGTCGAACGATAGCGATGTCCTAACTGTGCGTTAGCGCGTCATCCATGAGCGGGCACGGACCGTGGCCACGGCGTACGGGAAAATCCAGAACAGAGCAAAGAATGCAAAATACGAATAGAGAATGCCGTAGACAAAATCTAGCGAGCGTTCGCTGCGCAGATAGTAAAGCATATAGAACCCCGACATTACACCAATAACCACGATGACTCGGACCAGCGCCATGGGGTCGCTGGCAATGAGCAACACCAGCAATGCGAGACTGAGGTAGGAAACCGGGTAACGGAGGTTGGTAATCGATGTGTCGAACAACGAGATCAGGCGCGCCCGCCACGGTCTGGACCAGACGACGTGCGACAGAAAGCGAAATTCCTCACGGACGTAGCTGCGGTCCCAGCGCAGGTACATCTTGCAGAGCTTTGAGTAGGTCGTGGGGACTATGGTGTGCACGACCGCCGGACGTTGGTACACGCTGTCGTAGCCGCGGGTGAGGATGAGGTTCGTGAGGGCACGATCCTCGCCAAAGGTGCAGGGCACACCCATAAACGTCTGGTTCAGCCACTCATGTAGAACATCGCGCACGACAGAAGTCCGGTAGGCCGAGAGTGCACCCGGGGTACAGTAAACCGTGCCGTAGGTTGATTGCGCAGCACGCAGCATGTCAAAGGAAAGGACGAAGCGCACATGCAGCATGCGCGGGATGATTCCCGCGTTGCGATTGTGGGCCGCGACTTTGCCAGCTACTGCGCCGATTCTGCGGTGGCGAAATGGCCCGGCGATCGCAAGCAACGTTTGTGGCTCGATAACGCTGTCCGAGTCGATCGTTACCACGATTTCGCCGCGCGCCTGCCGGAAGCCGGTTTCCAGCGCCGCCCGCTTGCCACGATTGGAGGAGAAGCGTAGCGGGGTCACGAGATCGGGATAGCGGCGCGCGGCAGCGAGGATATGCTCCCATGTATCGTCGTGGCTTCCATCGTCGATTACGAAGATCTCGAGCCGGTCGCGGGGATAGCTGGCACCGGCCACGGAGTCGATGGACTGCGCGACCATCGCACCCTCGTTATAAGCCGGGATGATGACCGTTAGCGATGGTGCATTGTCCATCGTGGCGGGTGCATAGGGGCGGTAGCGCCACCACAGCCAGGTACGAAAGGCGAGCAGGAGCGTTCCCATGGCGACCCACAGGACGCTCGGTTTCAGAAGTACTTGGGCCCAGTCCGCGCGAGTGGCTGCCCGCAGCACAGGATCAAAGATCCCGCCCTGCAGGGTGTGGTATGTGATTGCGGCGATTCCGGTAAGAATGGCAACTATTAGCAGGATGTCGAACCAGTCCGCGGCGGTGGAGTGTGCGAGCGGGACGGATCGGGGAGTGGCAGCGAGAGCGTTTTCCAAGGCAATATTCCGCGTGTGGCCTGAAGGATGGGCCGGAGGTTAGACACCCGATGTCGGTAAGGTTTGATGCACGGTTTTAATCGACTTGATTAGCGCTGGTTGTCCAATGTTCAGCACACCTCCAGGAGACGCGCGGACAGATGTGCCGGAAGACGGCGCGATCGCGCTGCCATGGCCTGGAAAGCGAGCGACGCCGCCAGTTTCATCGGATTGCGCCGCAAGACCATCTGCCAGATCGACCGGGCGAGTTGGAGGACTGCTTGCGCTTGCGATCGTGGCGGGCGTGCTCCCATTTGGTGCAGCGGCGGCCGAGCAGCCGCTAACCAGCGAGCTGTTCAACTGGTACTACGCCACGGCATTCGGTACCGGTGCCTATCGAATTGCTGATCAGACCGTGACAGTGCTGTCGGCGCCGATTACTTACACGCTGCGGCCGCCAAGCGACGAAAAGTGGGGCGTGCGAGTAACGGTTCCAGTGACGGCGGCACTCGCGAACTTTCACTACCAGGACCTGGACTTTGCAGACACGACGGTTGCCGGGATGAGTATCCTGCCCGGTGTGGAATGGATGATCGTGCCGAAACCGAATTGGATGGTGCGGCCGTTCGTGGGTCTGGGCTATGGGACGGAATTTCAGAGCGAAACCGGTGCGACGATCTACCAGGTCGGTGTCACCAGCGCCTACCAGGTGCCTGACCTCGAGCATTGGCGGGTCTCTCTCGGCATGAAGCTGATCTATGCCGGCTACGTGAGCAATGACGGTGGTGGACTCCCGCTTTCCGGGCTATCGGTCGGTGCAGGAAGTGCATTTCCGCTTGACTGGAACTGGGACGGCCACAAGACATGGCTGGGCTTGCAGCTGATTGGTACAAGCTACTTCAATGATCTCGAGTTTCTCGTTCCGGGCAGCGGCGTTCAAGAGATACGCAACGAGTACGAGATCGGGGTAAGTCTCAATATTGATCCGCCCGTTGCGCTATTCGGTGCGACCTTTGACCGACTGGGGCTAGGGTACCGGCGCGGCAGCGGTGGGCTGCAGGGTATTCATCTCGTCACTGAGTTTCCGTTCTAGGGGAATGTCTGTATGGGTTCAACGCGTAAAGTCACACTCCCTGCGCTTCTGCTCGTCGGGATCGCGCACGTGCTCGCCGCAGAGCCACCGCTTGCGGTCGCGCCGGACATTGATCTCGCGCGCTATACCGGGGTGTGGTACGAGATCGCTCGATTGCCGAACCGGTTTCAGCGGCAGTGCGTGGATAACGTCATCGCGACATACCAGTTGCGCGACGACGGTCGACTCTCGGTCGTCAATGCCTGCCGGCTGATCGACGGCGACATGGAAAGGGCCGAGGGCATAGCGCGCATTGCCTCGGCCGAAGGGCCGAATACCAAGCTCGAAGTGCGCTTCGCGCCTGCCTGGCTAGGCTGGTTGCCGTTGGTATGGGGCGATTACTGGATTATTGAGCTTGCGCCCGATTACAGCTATTCCGTCGTTGGGACGCCGAGCCGCAAGTACTTGTGGATCCTCGCGCGAAGCCCGCGTATGGACGAGTCGATTTATTCCGCGATTCTGGCGCGTGCCGCTGGAAAAGGGTTCGATACTTCCCGGGTCCAGCTGACAGCACATAGCCGCTAACCCGGTGGGGAGCCGCGGCGCCTAGGGTGGAAGCTGATGGCCGCTCGACTGGATTGTAAAGTGCGGTGCGGTTGGGGATAGCTCGCTGAACAGGATTCCGAGCGAAGTGTTCGCCTGCGTGTAGCCGCAAGCGCCATTGAAGCTGCCTGGGGTACCGCGCAAAGAAGCGCTCAAGACAGCGAGTTTTGGAGTGAGCAAGCTTGCGGCGTCGCGGACCAATGTCGCGGCGTCAAGATCATCAATCTCAAATGTGAAGCAGCCGCGATAGATATCTCCTTCTGTAGGCGTGACTAACAGGAAGTCGCGGCCGCCCGCGCGTACGAGCTCGGTTGCCGAGAATCCAGTAAAGGCGTTGCCGCCCGCAAACGTGCCATTGTAACGCGCGGCTTCGGTGCCGCTCAGCGGGGTTCCAAGGTAGCTGCAGCTGCCAATCGAAAACTGGTTGTCGCAGCGCATCAGGATCGCGTCACCCGCACCTCCCGCCCCGGTGGCACACTTGAGGCTTATGTAGATGCCGTTCGCCGTCGCGAGCATGCCAGGCTCGGTAAAGACGAGGCATGTACTCAGTGCCGGAAAGAGATTATCGAGCTCGTACTCAGGCAAGCCAACAAAGCTGTCGTTGTAGGCCTTGTCTGCGGGGTCGAAGTCGTAAGCGCTGCCGACAAAAAGCTTTCGTTCGGCGGACCACGGGCCGGTCGCATTCGGCGCAGTGCTGAGCGAGATCCAGCCGCGCTCGAACCGCGGTGTCCCGACCGAACCCACCGTCGTTTGCTCGAAACGGTAGCGGTGCCACAGGATTTTCCAGCGCTGGTTTGGGTCGCTGGTGTAGGGGTCGTAGACCAGCCGGGAGACTTCGTGTTCCCAGGTTCCCGTCAGTGGGCCGACCGGATTAACGACATCCTCGGTGTTCACGTTGAACGGAGTCGCACCGACATTCATGTCGTCCCACCCGGAACCGACGCTGTTTCCACGCGCGATGCGCGCGTGCACCAGACGCAGGCCACTCGCGGAATTGTTTACAGCGGAGTAGCTCATCCAGATACGGTTGCAGGCATCTTCGGTTAGCGAGGGGTCAAACACGCCGTCGTTCGGCGTGTAGCCCGAGATCGTCAGCGTCGTCGGAGCGGGCGCGCCGGTGCAGAAGCTGGGCGGATTTATTGTGCTGCTTCCATCACGATGGCATGCGCTCAGCGCAAGCAACGCGATGAACGTGAGTGGCGCGAGTGGTATCGGGAAAAGGCGAGGAAACACTGTGCTCGTATCGACATTAACTATCGACACTATTGTATGACTCGGGCGTGGGCGCGGCAACGCGCGATAGTCGGCTACTCAATGGATACGCGAAATGTAACTTCGGTTCCGTCGGACCGGTCTCGCGACGCGTGAATGGGCTTGGTTGACAGCAAAGTCAGTGACGGCGAGGATCGAAGCATGAACACCACACAAGTACTAGGGGGTGCGTTCGCAGCTCTTCTTCTTGCGCCGGTTGTGGCGGACGATTCCAAGGAACCACCAACATGGGAAGGCGAAGGAGAGCTGGGCTATAGCCGCAGTACGGGCAATACCGAGACGGAAAGTCTTACGGCGCGACTTGGTGTTAAGCGCGAAGGGCCGATATGGCGCGTATTCCTGAACGTCGAAGGCGTGAACAAGTCGGATAATAGTGCCTCGGTCGCCGAGCGTTACTACGCGGCCGGCAAAGCCGACTACAAGCTGACCGCGCGTGGATACCTGTTCGCGCGCGTGGACTACGAGGACGACCGCTTCAGCGGGTACGATTATCGCTCCAATGTCGCCGTAGGCTACGGCCATCGGCTTATAGACCGGAGCGCCTTGGTGCTCAGCGCCGAGGTCGGCCCGGGCGTTCGTGCGAGTCGAGTTGAGGACGGCGACAGCGATACGACAACCACGGGGCGCATAGCCGCCGATCTGCTGTGGCATATCAGCGAGCACTCGAAGTTCACGACAGCGGCTTCCGCCGTGCGCGGGGGAGGCAGTACCGACTACCGGTCCCTGAGCGCCGTCACCGCAAAACTTAACAGTTACCTGGCGCTGCGCGTCTCATATCTTTACAAACATTCGACCGAGGTGCCCCCGGGGCACGCGCGCACCGACACCGAGACGGGAGTGACGCTCGTCTACGGTTTCTGATTCGTCGCAATCGCGTTGCGCAGTCTGACACTCCGGGCCGGTGCACCCGAATTGGCCGCCGAATGGTCACAAATCTGTCATCCCTACGTAGTTATGCCGCCTCGAAGGATGGGAGTAGAATCAACAGAATCCGGTTGTTCAAAACGCTGCGCGCAAGGAGGGATCATGCCAGACATCATGAAGTTCATTGTCAACGAGCGTGCCAACCAGACTGATCCCGAGGGGCATCTGATCGGCCTCGAGGAGTGGAACAAGGTCGTCGCAGAACAACACGCATCGAAGGAAGGGATCACGCTAGCACCGGAACACTGGGAGGTGCTTGGATTCCTGCGTGACCATTTCCGAAGACACGGGCCCACACGGCACGCACGCGAACTCGGCGACGTATTGGAAGAGCGGTTCGGCGGCAAGGGCGGTCGCAAGTATCTCTATCAGCTCTTCCCCGGCGGACCGGTCGGGCAGGCGAGTCGCATTGCCGGCCTTCCGGTACCGGCCGACGCGGCGGACGAGTCGTTCGGGTCGACCCGCTGATCCGGATCTCGCGGCCGGCGCCAGACAACCTCTCAATGGAAGGCGCGGACGTGTTGTGGCTGGCGCGCCGGGATATCGGTTCGTTGTTCGCGGCGTTGTCGTCAGCTGGTTATCGCTGCATCGGGCCTCAAGTTCGTGACGGCACAATCGTCTACGACACGCTGGAGGATGCTGACGGGCTTCCGCGTGGCGTGACGAGCACGCAGGCACCGGGTGAGTACCGCGTCACGGTCGGCAATTCGCCGCGTACGTTCTCCTGGGCAAATGGACCGCAAGCGCTCAAGCCCTTCACATTTTCGCCTCGCGAGACGCTATGGCGTGCCGAGCGGGGCGACGACGCGGCGATCCGATTCATCGAAACCGCGACTGACCCCGAGTTGCTCGCCGTCATTGCGGTGCGCGCCTGCGATCTCGCGGCGCTCGCGCTTCAGGACCAGCACTTCCTCGATGGGCAGTATCCTGATCCGCACTATGCGGCGCGGCGACGCTCGCTGTTCGTCGTCGCGGTGCATTGCTCCGCTCCGGCAGCGACCTGTTTTTGTGCCTCGACCGGCGATGGGCCGCGCGCGCAGTCGGATTTCGATTTGGCGCTGAGCGAATTGGATGAAGGATTTCTCGTTGAGGCGGGCAGCGCACGTGGTGTCACCGTTCTCAAGCAATTGCCGACACGGCCGGCGTCGACGGCCGAGCGTGATCTCGCGGCGCACGAGCTGATACAGGCTGCGGCGCAACAGCGGCGCCTGCCGGGCAAGAACCTTCGCGATGCGCTATTCGGGAATCTTGAACACCCTCGCTGGGAACAGGTTGCGGGGCGATGTCTGGCTTGCGGCAATTGCACTGCGGTCTGCCCCAGCTGCTTCTGTCATGCCGAGGTAGAGGTACCAAGACTGGACGCCGCTGCCAGCGAACACGTGCGCGAGTGGGATTCGTGCTTCACCCAAATGCACAGCTACATTCACGGGCTTACCGTTCGCGGTGACCGTCGCGCGCGCTACCGGCAATGGGTTACGCACAAGCTTGGTGGCTGGCATGACCAGTATGGGCGCAGCGGCTGCGTTGGTTGCGGCCGCTGCATCACGTGGTGTCCGGTCGGTATCGACATTACCGAGGAGGCTGCCGCGATTTGCGGGGAGCGCGCGTGAGTGCACATTTGCCGATGGAGGCTGAAGTCGTCGAGCGGGTACAGGAATCTCCCACCATATTTACGCTGCGGCTGCGATTAACAGACCCGACGCAGCATGCCGCCTATCGCTTCGTGCCTGGCCAGTTCAACATGCTTTATCTGTATGGAGTTGGCGAAATCCCGATTTCGATCGTTTCCGACCCGGAAGACGAGACGCTGATCGACCATGCCATCCGCGTGGTGGGGCGCGTGACGCGCGGATTCAAGGAACTCAAGGCTGGTGACCGGGTCGGGATCCGCGGTCCGTATGGAAGCGGTTGGCCGCTGCGGCAGGCAGAACGGCAGGATGTGCTGGTCGTGACCGGTGGGCTGGGCTGCGCGCCGGTAGTGTCCGTGATCAACTTTATTATGCGTCGGCGCGCTCGGTTTGGGCGGCTGACTATTATGCAGGGCGTGAAGCATGCCGATGATCTCATTTGGCGTGCGCGCTACGAAGTGTGGGCAAATGTGCCAAACACGACGGTACTCATCGCCGCCGATGTCGGCGCGCCGCTGTGGCCTTGGCACATCGGTCGGGTTACCGAGCTCTTTGACTCGATAGAGATCGATCCGCTGCGCACGGTCGCGATGTTGTGTGGCCCCGAAGTGATGATGGACATTGCGGCGCGTCAGTTGACGGGTCGCGGCGTCCCGGAAGCCGGGATCTGGCTCAGCCTCGAGCGCAGCATGCACTGTGCGGTCGGCCTCTGTGGGCATTGCCAGATCGGTGGACAATTCGTGTGCAAGGACGGGCCGATATTTCACTACGGCGCAATCCGACCGCTGTTTGGGACCAGGGGACTCTGATGTCAACTCGGCCGCGTATTGCCGTTCACAAGTTCGCATCCTGCGACGGCTGCCAGCTCGCGTTTCTTAATCTCGGTGAACCGCTGCTTGTGCTCGCGGCACACGTGGAGATCGTTCACTTTGCGGAAGCCGGGCCGGTCAATCCCGAGGTGCCAGTCGATATTGCCTTCGTAGAGGGTTCGATCACGACCCGCGAGGACCTGGAACGCATTCAGCGCGTCCGCAAGAACTCGGACCACCTCGTGACGCTCGGCGCTTGCGCCACCGCTGGCGGATTGCAGGCGCTTCGCAACCTGGCGTCGGCACGCGAATGGTCCGCGGCGGTCTACGCACGACCCGAATACATTGCGAGTCTCGATACTTCTACCGCGATCGCGCGGCATGTGAAAGTGGATTTCGAGCTATGGGGCTGTCCGGTCAGTTCGCGCCAGGTGCTCGGTGCGGTGCGCGCATTGCTGTTCGGAGTGGCGCCACTCGAGGAGCGAGACAAGGTTTGTCTCGAATGCAAGCGGTCCAACATCGTTTGTGTAATGGTCACCGGGCGTGAGCCGTGCATGGGGCCAGTGACGCGCACGGGATGCGGCGCGCTTTGTCCGCGTTTTGGGCGCGACTGCTATGGATGCTATGGACCGGCGGAGGCGGCCAACACCGAGTCGTTGTCACGTCGCTTTGAGGGACTGGGACTGCTGCCCGAGCAGATCGCACGGCGTTTCCTCGGGATGAACGCCGCAGCGCCGGAGTTCGCAGAGGCTGCCATGAGAACGCGTCGATGAGCACGGAGCGCCAAATCGCAATTCATGTGCCGGTTCTGGCCCGGGTGGAGGGAGAAGGGGCGCTTGAGCTGCGAGCGCGCGGCGATCGCATAGAGGACGTGCATTTGCGGATCTTTGAGCCACCGCGATTTTTCGAGAAGCTGCTGGAGGGTCGGGATCACGCTGAGGTGCCGGATATGGTCGCGCGAATCTGCGGGATCTGTCCGGTGGCCTACCAGATGAGCGCCGTGCAGGCGATCGAGCGCGCCTTCGGCATCGATCCGGGAGACTGGGTGCGTGCCATGCGCCGCGTCATGTATTGCGGCGAGTGGATCGAGAGTCACGCGCTACACATTCACTTGTTGGCGGCCCCTGATTTCCTGGGTTTCGGCAGTGCGATTGAAATGGCGCAGCGCCATCCTGCGGAGGTGCGCCGGGGTCTCGCACTGCAGGGCGTCGGCAACGAACTCATCCGGTTGCTCGGCGGGCGTTCGGTTCATCCAGTTGGCGTATGCGTGGGCGGATTCCACCGCGCACCTTCGTGTCAGGAGGTGGACCGGATGGTTTCACGCCTGCGCGCGGCATTACCGGATGCCGAGGCCCTTGTTGCGTGGACGGCCGAGCTGCCGCTCCCCCGAAGCGAGCAGACTTTTAGCTCCGTTGCGTTGCGTCACGGGAAGGAATACCCGATGAACGAAGGGCGGATCGTCTCGAGCGGCGGTCTCGATATTGATGTCGCAGATTATGAGCGTTACTTCGAAGAGTCGCAGGTCGCGCATTCGACCGCGCTTTTCAGCCTGCATGAAGGCAAGCCCTACCTGGTCGGACCGTTAGCGCGGCTGCAACTCAATCTCGACCGGCTTCCCCCGCCGGTCGCGAGATCGCTCGAGACTTGTGGTGTCCGGTTTCCGACTCGCAACATGTATCACAGCATCGTGGCGCGCGCCGCCGAGATACTGCTCGCGGTGCACGAGGCGATCCGCCTCCTTTCCGGGTATTCTCGGCCCGCGATGTCACGCATTCCGGTGCGCCCGCATGCCGGCGTTGGCTACGGCGCAACCGAAGCGCCGCGCGGACTACTCTGGCATCGCTATGAGTTCGATACCGATGGCCACGTGCGCGCGGCACGTATCGTGCCGCCGACCAGCCAGAACCAGGCACGGATCGAGGAGGACCTTCGGCAGTCGCTCGAGGAGTATGGGCTGGCGCACAGTGACGATGAGCTGCGCCGGCGCTGCGAGACTGTGATCCGCAACTACGACCCGTGCATTTCCTGTGCAACGCATTTCTTGCAGCTTCACGTGAGCCGGGCATAGGTCATGGTCGAGACACTCGTCATCGGAGTGGGCTCACCAAATGGCGATGATGGTGCCGCCTGGGCCGCGCTCGAGCAGTTGGCGTGCCGCGCTGAGGTGCAGGCAGCAGGTGAGGCAATAGTCCTTGAATCATTGGATCGACCCGGCGTGACGGTGATAGGACGGTGGCAGGGGGCACGGAAGGTGGTGCTGGTTGACGCGGTGCGATCGGGGGCCCCCGCAGGTACCCTGCATCGCATCGCTGCCAAGGATCTCTTATCACTCGGGTGTGCCGCGTCAAGTCACGGGTTTGGCGTCGCCGAGTCAATCCGGCTGGCTATCGTGCTCGGCGCGCTGCCGGAACAACTTGCTATTCTTGGAATCGAGGTGGGTGCAATGGCGCCAGGCCGAGCGCCGCTTTCCCCTGAGGTGATACGGGCATTGCCCGGTCTCGTCGACGCGCTGGTGCGCGAGGCGGTCTTCGCAGGCGATCACGGGTAACCGGTCGCGCGTGCGCCGACGGGTTGGCTGGGGGATCTGAGTGATTGCCGCGATCCTGCGGCCGGTCATGCGGTGCGGCTACGCGTAAATCGCTGACTCCGCCACAATCGAGTCGTGGTTTGCCGATTGCCCTAGGCAGTGGCCAAGGTCTTGTCCTTCTTGATCATCGCGTAGGCCGAGTGGTTGTGGATCGACTCGAAGTTTTCTGACTCGACCACGTAGGCCTCGATGCGTTCGTCCTTGTTAAGCTGCGCGGCGATGTCGCGCACCATGTCCTCAACAAATTTCGGGTTGTCGTAGGCGCGCTCGGTGACAAATTTCTCGTCCGGACGCTTGAGCAGACCGTATAGTTCACAGCTCGCCTGTTTCTCGACGAGATCGATGACGTCCTCGATCCACACAAAGGTGTTGGTGCGCACGGTAACGGTTACATGTGAGCGCTGGTTGTGTGCGCCGCGCTCGGAGATCTCTTTGGAGCAGGGGCAGAGACTCGTGACCGGGACCACCACCCGGATTTTCGTGATATCGGCGCCGTTGTGGACCTCACCGATAAAAGTCACGTGATAGTCCAGGAGGCTCTTCACGCCTGAGACTGGAGCCGCCTTGTTGATAAAGTAAGGGAAAGACATCTCGATGTAGCCGCGGTCGGCCTCGAGGCGCTTGCTCATTTCGGCCAGCATGTCGCGGAACGAGTCAACCGAGATCTCCATGTCGTGCGCGTTCAGAATCTCGACGAAGCGAGACATGTGCGTGCCTTTGAAATTGTGCGGCAGCTCCACGTACATGTTGAAGTTGGCGATAGTGTGCTGCACGCCTTGGGAGCGGTCCTTGACCAGGATCGGATGGCGGATGTCCTTGATGCCGACCTTGTCGATCTGCAGTCGCCGGGTATCCGGGCTGGACTGGACGTCGGCGATCTGGGTGGTTTCGGCCTTGGCTTTCTTCAGTTGCATGACGGCTGACTCGCTGGCTTGAACACGACCAGCCGATTATGCCGAAAGTTGACTAACAAGATCAACTATTGGCGGGGCGTCGGATGTCGGTTTGGCTGTAGCGAAGGATGGTACGACGGATGCCCGGGGCATCCAACCCGCACTCGGCCAACAGTTCCTCGGGCGTGCCGTGTTCGGGGAACTGGTCGGGCAAGCCAAGCACTACCACCCGCACCCCCAGGTCGGCGGCGGAAACAAATTCGTTGACGGCCGAGCCGGCCCCACCGGCAACGGCATTTTCTTCCACGGTCACCAGCAATTCGTGCGTGCCGGCCAAGTCGCGTACCAGATCCTCGTCGAGCGGCTTCACGAAGCGCATGTTTACAACGGTGGCATCAAACGATGCGCCGGCCTCGAGCGCCGGTGCCAGCATGCTGCCGAAGGCGAGAATCGCCACGCGCCGGCCGCGGCGACGGATCTCGCCCTTGCCGAGAGGCAGTGCGTCCATGTCCGACTGCACCGCGATGCCGGGCCCGGTGCCGCGCGGGTAGCGCACCGCGCTCGGCCCGTTCAGCATGAAACCGGTGTAGAGCATCTGTCGGCACTCGTTCTCGTCGGACGGCGCCATGACGGCGATGTTCGGCAGGCAACGCAGGAAGGAGAGGTCGAAAGCACCGTTGTGCGTGGGTCCGTCAGCGCCGACCAGGCCGGCGCGATCGATCGCAAACAGCACGGGCAGATTTTGCAGGCAGACATCGTGGATCAACTGGTCGTAACCGCGCTGCAGGAACGTGGAGTAGATCGCCACGACCGGCTTCAGGCCGTCGCAGGCGAGTCCCGCGGCGAACGTGAGCGCGTGCTGCTCGGCAATGCCGACATCGAAGTAGCGGTTCTTGAAGCGCTCCGAAAACGCAACCATCCCGGATCCTTCGCGCATCGCCGGCGTGATGCCGATGAGCCGCACATCGCGCGAGGCCATGTCGCAAAGCCACTCGCCAAACACCTGCGTGTAGGTTCTGGCGGACGGCTTCTTTTCCATCTTGCCGGTGGCCGGGTCGAACGGCGTCACGCCGTGATAGACGCAGGGATCGCCCTCGGCCGGTTCGTAGCCCTTGCCCTTGCGTGTCACGACATGCAGGAATCGTGGACCCTTCAGTTTGCGCAGGTTGCGCAGTGTTGCCACCAGCGTGCCCACATCATGTCCGTCAATCGGTCCGAGATAGTTGAATCCGAACTCCTCGAAAAGCGTCGAGGGCACGAACATGCCCTTCATGTGCTCCTCGGCGCGCCGCGCGAACTCCTTGATCGGCGGAATCGTCGAAAGCACCGTCTTTGAGCCTTCGCGCACGCTGGTGAACACCTTGCCGGACAGAATGCGCGCCAGGTAGCTCGACATCGCGCCGACATTCTGCGAGATCGACATGTCGTTGTCGTTCAGGATCACCAGCAAGTCGGCATCCATTTCGCCGGCATTGTTGAGCGCTTCATAGGCCTGGCCGCCGGAGAGCGCGCCATCGCCGATGACCGCGACCACTCTGCGGCCGGAGCCGGTGCGCGCCGCCGCTACTGCCATGCCCAATGCGGCACTGATAGAGGTCGATGAGTGACCAACGCCGAAGGTGTCATACTCACTCTCGTTGCGGCGCGGGAAGCCGGCAATGCCGTCCTTCTGACGCAGCGTGTGCATGAGGTCGCGCCGGCCGGTGAGGATCTTGTGCGGGTAGGTCTGGTGCCCGACGTCCCAGACCAGGCGGTCCTCCGGCGTGTCGAATGCGTAGTGCAACGCGATGGTGAGTTCGACCGTGCCGAGGCCCGCGGCGAGATGCCCGCCTGTGCGCGAGACCGTCTCGATAAGGAATCGGCGAAGCTCGTCGGCCAGCCGCGGCAGTTCGCGCTCATCGAGGGTACGCAGATCAGCAGGAGAGCCGATCTGCGCGAGTAACGGGAAGCGGGCGGCGAAGTCTTCGGTCACTGTCGGCGCTCAAGAATGAAGGATGCCAGTGCGGCCAGAATCTGCCCATTATCCCCAAATGGCGCCAGGCTTTCGAGCGCTTCCTTATGTAGTTCCCGGGCGCGCTGGCGTGCAGCCGCCATGCCGAGCACGGCCGGGTAGGTCGGCTTGTTTCGGGCCGCGTCGGCGCGGGCCGTCTTGCCGAGGGTTTGGGTGTCGCCCTCGACATCCAGGATATCGTCCACGATCTGGAAGGCCAGGCCGACCACCCGGCCAAAGCGATCCAGCGCCGCCAGGTGGGCGGGGGTGCCATTCCCTGTCGCGAGCGCACCGAGCATGACCGACCCGTGGATCAGCGCGCCAGTCTTCCGGGTATGCATTTCCTGCAACTGGTCGGCATCCATCGGTTTGCCGACGGCGGCGAGGTCAATGGCCTGTCCGCCGGCCATGCCGGACGAGCCGGCGGCCGCGGCCAGAGTCGCAATCATCTGCAGGCGTTTCGCCGGAGCGAGAACCGCTAGCGCAGCGTCTTCGGCGAGAATCTGAAAGGCCAGCGTCTGAAGCGCGTCGCCGGCAAGCAGCGCAGCGGCCTCGCCGTAGGTCCGGTGACAGGTAGGTTTGCCGCGACGCAGGTCATCGTCATCCATGCACGGCAGGTCATCGTGCACGAGCGAGTAGGCGTGGACCAGCTCGACGGCGCAGGCCGGTGCATCGAGCAGTGGCACCGATGCGCCGAGCGCCTCCCCGGCCGCATAGACGAGGGCAGCACGCACGCGCTTGCCACCATCCAGCGTGGCATAGCGCATTGCTTCGTGCAGGCGTTGTGGGGGTTCTGCTGTCGCCGGCAGGCAGCGATCAAGCGCGTGCTCGACGCGCCTTTGGTACTGCCGGAGCCTCTCCTCGAAAGCCGACAACGCAGGGCTCAGTCGTCTTGATCGTCCAGCGGGAGCGGCTCAACCCTGAACTCGCCATTCTTCTGGACCAGTTGTTCGACGCGCTGCTCCGCTTCCTTGAGGCCTTGCTGACAGACTCGCGTCAGCTCCACGCCACGCTGGAACGAAGCAAGTGCCTCCTCGAGCGTCTGCTCGCCGGCCTCCATCTTTTCAACAATCTTCTCGAGTTCGGCCAGCGCCTTCTCGAAGTCGGGGAGTGAACTGGATTTCTTGGCCACGTTGATCTCTTCGGAAGGAATGCCGCGTCGCTGAATCGGCGTAAGCTAGCGCAGCGCGTAGGCAAGCGTCAATTTATCCAGCGCTGTTTGACCGTATCGCGCGCGACCGTCGCGCCAGAGCAGCTGGCCAGCACCGGTAGCAACGGCAGATCGGTAAGCACCCAGGCACCGTTTTCACGCAGGCGCCCGGCGAAGCCCGGCTCGTCGCCACGGACTTCCCAGCCGAGGCGAAACCATGTCTGACCAAAGGTCAGTCCGCCGGAGGCGGCAATCGCCTGTAATGCCCGAACCTCGGAGACGGCGGGCGGGAAGATGGCCAGTAACCGGCCGCTAGCCGCGGATGGGGGCGCAAGGGAGCGGAGCGCGACCATCATGGTAAGCAGCCAAACCGCCACGACCGCCATTGCGATGGCCAGTGCCAATCGGTGTTCCCTGCGGATACCCATTACTGCACGGCGCAATCAGGCCGTTACTACCGCGAAGCGCGGTGCGGGGCGCTCACGGATGGGCAAGTGCACAATGGCGGCGAAAATGCCAAGTGCCACGCACAGCCACCAGACCGCGTCATACGTGCCAGTTCGCGCCTGTACCAGCCCACCGAGCCATACGCCAAGGAATGCACCGACCTGATGGCTGAAGAAAACTATGCCGTACAGCGTGGCGAGAAAGCGCGTACCGAACATTACGGCGACGAGTCCCGTGGTGAGCGGGACGGTCGAGAGCCACAGCAGGCCCATCGCTGCGGCGAATCCGATAACCACTGCGGGCGAGGGCGGCAGCAGCACGAAGGCCGAAATGGCAACCGCACGCGCGGCATAGATGCTGCTCAGCAGGTAGCGCTTGGCGTGCCGGCCGCCCAGCACACCGGCGGAATAGGAGCCGGCGACATTGAATAGACCGATGAGACCGAGTGCGAGTGCGGCAAGTCCGGCGCCAACACCGATATCGGTGAGGTGCGCAGGCAGATGGGTAGTCACGAAGCCGACATGAAAGCCGCAAACGAAAAAGCCGGCGATCAGTAGCCAATAGCTTCGGTGGCGCAGCGCCAGACCGAGCGCGGTGCGCACCGGCAATTCGGCCACGGAGCTTGCGTTGGCTGCGGGCGCGTGACCGCGCAGCGGCAGCGTGAGAAACAGTACCAGCGAGACCGTTGCGGACAGTGCAAGCAGGGCATTGGCCCAGCCGTATCCCGCGATGAATGCCTGTCCGAGCGGCGCGAACAGGAACTGTCCGAGTGATCCTGCCGCCATTACCACGCCGAAGGCCCAGGAGCGGCGCTGCTCCGGGACGCGGCGGCCAAGCACGGCGAGCACGATATTAAAGGATGCGCCGCAGAGTCCAAGTCCGATCAGAACGCCGGCCGTCAGGTTCAACGCGAGCGGGGAGGTGCTGAAAGACATGAATATGATGCCTAGGACGTACAAGACCGTTCCAGCGGCAAGAACGCGCGCGGAACCAAGCCGATCGGCCAGCGCGCCGGCAAATGGTTGGCCGATACCCCAGACCAGATTCTGAATCGCGATCGCGAGCGCAAATACTTCGCGGCTCCAGCCGCGACCGACCGAAAGCGGTTCGGTGAAGAGGCCGAATGTCGTGCGCATGCCATTNNTTTCATTGTGATGGGTAGCCGGTGGGAGCAGTGCGCATGAGTGCAAAGAGATACGCGAAATCGATCGTTGGTATCAGCCTGAAACCAAGAATCACATCAGGTTGAGTGGTCATGCTCCTGTGGTGCGGAAGATTCGCGCAGCGCGATCTGCAGGCGAGAGTGCCAGCGCACAAAGCGCCGCCATAGCAAGACGCTGCACACGGCGACCACCGCCAGTACCAGCAGCAACAGTTCAGTTGGGGGCAGCAGGCTCGCACTCAGCGCGGCAACCAGCAGCATCATGAGCCCGACGGCCGCGACCGGAATGATCTCGGCCAGAATGCGCCGCACCCCGAAGGCCGCGCTGCCGGAAGCTGCCAACCCGAGCGAAGCTTCCACGAGGATCATGCTGAGTGCCTTGAACTTGCGATATGCCGCGATGAGGAAGGGCAGCGACAACAGGCAGGCGCTGCCCCATACCAGCGCCTTGCGGGTTTCGAGCACCGGCAACCATCTATCCAGCAAACCCGATTCCGGTCCAGCCACGTAGGCGCCGCTCACGAAGATTGCCGCCACAATACTGAAGTTCACCAGCACGTGTACGAGAATGCGCCGCACCCAGCTCGCCACCTGGCTGCGGTCGTGTCCATGCTGGATGCCCTGCAGCCACATCGTGTAGAGGTTGAAGAAGCGCGTTACGGGCTGGGGCGTGATGGCGTCAAGCGCGCGTGTCAAGGGATCGGCGGCGCGAATGAGATAGGGGGTGAGAAAGGTCGTAATGACGGCCACCGCCACTGCGATGGGAAACAGAAAATCACTCGTGACCTTCAACGTGACACCGAGCGCCGCAATGATGAACGAGAACTCGCCAATCTGCGCAAGCGCAACACCGACCTGCATGGATGTGCGCCCATCGTGACCGGCAAGGTGTGTGCCGAGAGCCCTCGTGACGACCTTGCCGAGCACGACCGCGAGGGTAATGACTGCGATGGGCATGGCATGCTCGAAAATCACGCGAGGATCGATCAACAGTCCAACCGCCACGAAAAAAATGGCACTGAAAGTGTCGCGCAGCGGTGCGATGAGGCGTTCAATCTGTTTCAGCTCGCGGGATTCCGCCATCACGGCACCGATTACGAAGGCACCGAGCGCGACGCTGTAATCAAGCTTGACGACCAGCAGGCAGAATCCGAACGCAAGACCGAGCACGGTGATGAGCAACATCTCGTCGCTCCGGAAGCGCGCGACGAAGGTAAGGAGACGAGGCACGATCAGGATGCCGAGGACCAGCGCCACCACCAGGAAAATCGCGAGTCGGAGTAGCGTCGCCGCTACTACTGCGGCATCCAGGGTACCGTGGCCAGCAACGCTTGAAAGTAGTGCGATGATGGCGATTGCGAGAATGTCCTCGACGATCAGGATGCCGAAGCAGAGCTGCGCGAATCGTTCGCGTTTGAGCCCGAGCTCTTCCAGCGCCTTGACTGTGATCGTGGTCGAGGAGATCGAGAGCATCGCACCGAGGAACAGGGCGTCGATGCTGCTCCAGCCGAAATGGCGACCGATCTCGTAGCCGAGCCATGTCATCAGAATGATTTCGGTGAGCGCGGCAATGATGGCGGTGGCGCCGACCCGCGTGAGCTTGCGCCAGCTGAATTCCAGTCCAAGGGAAAGCAGCAGGAATACCACGCCGAGCTCCGCGAGCGTTCGGATGGTGTCCTCGCTGCTGATCAGGCCCGCGGGCGGGGTATGCGGGCCAATGATGAGTCCGGCGACGATGTAGCCCAGCACCACCGGCTGTTTGAAGCGGTGGAAGAGAACCGTTACCACGCCGGCGACCAGCATGATGACGGCGAGGTCCTGAATGAAATCGGTGGTGTGCATGCATCACTATTCGGTGCGCCCGACTGCCATCTTAGCGGGGAATGCAGTCCACGCGCAGGGGGCCTCGCGAGTCGTTGTCCGGCGTACCTGCTCTGAGTGGGCACGCCGAAGGCCGTATACTTATGCGATGTCTTGCGTTGTGACTATACGGGCGCGCCGCCTGCTTGCAGCCATCGTTCTTGTTGCCCTCGCTCCTCTGGCGCTGGCGCAGCAGCGCGTCGCACAGGAGGCGATCGCTGCTGCCCATCCCGTGGCAACCGCCGCGGGCCTCTCGATTCTTGATCAGGGAGGCAATGCATTCGATGCCGCGGTCGCCGTAAGCGCCACGCTCGCGGTTGTGGAGCCATACAGTTCGGGGCTCGGAGGCGGCGGTTTCTGGCTTCTCTATCGGGCGCGTGATTCGCGCTATGTAATGATCGATGGGCGCGAAGTCGCGCCGGGCAGGGCGCGAGCGTGGATGTATCAGGATGAGCGCGGCGAGATCATCCCCGGGCGTTCGATCAATGGCGTACTGGCCGCGGGTATTCCGGGAGAGCCTGCGGCGCTGGTTCATCTGGCCGAGCGCTATGGGAGGTTGCCGCTCGCGACATCGCTCGCGCCGGCCATTCACGCGGCGCGCGGCGGATTCGAGGTTGGCCCCGCCTATCAGCGCGTCGTGCGTTTCCGGTCGGGGGTCCTGCGCGCGTCGGCGTCCGCGGCGGCTGTGTTTCTTAAGAATGGTGATGTGCCGCCGCTCGGTCATCGCATCATTCAGGTGGAGCTGGCACGTACACTCGAGCGTATAGCCTTGGGCGGTCATGCGGGCTTCTACGCGGGCCCGCTGGCGAAGCAACTGGTCGGTGGTGTGCGAGCGGCGGGAGGCATTTGGTCACTTGAGGATTTGCGCGACTATCGCATCATCGAGCGAGAACCCGTCGTCGGCACCTTTCGCGGGGCACGGATTATCTCCGCGCCGCCGCCTTCTTCGGGCGGCGTGGCATTGCTCACCATGCTCAATATTCTCGATGGTTATCCACAGGTTGGGTTCTCCTCGTTGACAGGCAAGCATCTGCTTGTCGAAGCGATGCGCCGCGCCTATCGGGATCGGGCGGAGTTTCTGGGCGATCCGGATTTCGTGACGGTACCGGTTCAGTGGCTTACCAGCGGCGCGCACGCGGCAGCGTTGCGCAAGTCAATCCGGCTCCAGGCGGCGACGCCAAGCGCGGACCTGCCCACAGCAACGATGGCAGAGAGCGGCCGTCACACGACTCACTTTTCCATTCAGGATAGGGAGGGCAACCGCGTGGCCGCGACGCTCAGCATCAATTACCCGTTCGGCTCGGGCTTTGTCCCGACGGATACGGGTGTGTTGCTGAACGATGAGATGGATGACTTCGCTTCGAAGCCAGGCGCGCCCAATATCTACGGCTTGATAGGCGCGCAGGCAAATGCCATCGCGCCCGGCAAGCGCATGCTCTCCAGCATGAGCCCGACCTTCGTCGAGACACAGAACCGCGTTGCCATTCTCGGCACGCCCGGCGGCAGCCGCATCATCACGATGGTCTTGCACGGTATCTTGGGCGTGATGGACGGCAAGTCCGCCGAGGAGATCGTTCGAGCGCCGCGCTTTCACCATCAGTACCTTCCGGACGTGGTTCAATTCGAGCCAGGCGCGCTGAGCGAAGGCGAGCAGTCGGGATTGGCGCGAATGGGGCATCTGCTCAAGCCGCTTGATGAGCGCTACGGCAACATGCAGGCCGTGATCTTCGACAGGAAAGCCGGAGTGCTTGAAGCGGCGAGTGATCCGCGCGGAGAGGGGCGGGCGGCAGTGCGCTGAAAAAACAAGACCGCCAAAGTGGCGGTCCTGGTACTTCGTTGGTGGAGGTGGCGGGAATTGAACCCGCGTCCGCAAGCCCTACGGCCCCGGTTCTACATGCGTAGTCTGTCTTTTATTTGACGCCTCGCTCCCCGGCAGACAGGGTCATCGATGCGCTTAGCCTGCTTGGTTTTAGCACCGGCCTAACAGGCACAAGCCGATGCGATCCCGTAAAGATGACCCCTCGATTCCAGCCTACGGGCTCAGCGCGGGCGAGAGGCTAGCGGGTTTTAGGCCGCCAGAGCGTAGTTGTCGTCGTTGGCAACTATTGGTTTGCAGCTGGATTTACGAGGAGATCTGCACCTCGGCATGCCCCAGAGATTTCGTGACCCACGTCGAAGCCGTGTCACCCCCGAAGTCGAATACAGTATAACGAACTGTGACCTTTGATGGGGGCGCGGCTCAGAAGTTCCAAATGCTTGAACCACTTACGTGTCGGCAAGTCAGCTGCGGCCGGAAATTTTCGGTGTAGGCCCTGCCGGATTCTTGGCTCATCACGAAATGGTTCAGCGCGACTTCAGGGCGCGCTGCATCTCGCGTTGCGTTTCGCGCTTCTTGAGATCGGCGCGCTTGTCAGGGGCCTGCTTGCCACGACCCAGTCCCACCAGCAGTTTCGCGCGACCGCGCTGCCAGTACAGTTCGAGCGGAACCAGCGTGTAGCCTTTGCGCTCGACGGCACCGATGAGCTTGTTCAGCTCCTCGCGGTGCAGCAGCAACTTGCGCGCGCGCGTCGGGTTGGCGTTGACGTGTGTCGAGGCCTGCGCCAGTGGTGAAATGTGCGCACCGACGAGCAAGGCCTCGCCGTTCTGCAGGATGACATAGCCTTCCTTTAGTTGCGCACGACCAGCGCGCAGACTCTTGACCTCCCAACCCTGCAGGGCGAGACCCGCCTCGTACTTGTCCTCGATGAAGTAGTCGTGCCAGGCCTTGCGGTTCTGGGCGATGACGCGACTCGGTTCCTCGGCTTTCTTCTTGCTCATGTGCCGCTGGCGGATGGCGGGAGTTGCGGGATTATACCGCATGCCGGCAAATGGTCTGGCACGCAATCGATACACCTATAATTGATTTCGGCGTGCGGTTCGCGGCTCGTGCATGGACAGGGCTGGCAGCCTGTGCGAGAGTCCTGCCGACCTGACGACTGGTGTCGCTCATGCATTCTCGTCGCGCTCGGCAATGTTGTTCGAGGCCCACCGCAGATGATTGGTGCAGTTAAGTTGCGCTTTCGTCGACCGTCAGATCCGCCGAAGCGGCGCGGCGCTGCGCACGCCATCACTGATCAACACTGGTCCTCGCCACGGACGATGATCCTGGCCGCGGGCGGCGCGGCAATCGGTTTCAATAATTTCTGGCAGTTTCCGTCGCTTCTGCGCGAACATGGCGGCGCGGTCTTTCTTGTCGCCTATCTATTCTCTGTATTGGTGATCGGGCTGCCGTTGCTCACAGCGGAGTTCATGCTCGGGCAGCAGGGCCAAGGTTCGCCGGTCAGCACCTTTCGCCGTTTGGCGCAGCGGGTGCGGGCAGACAGAAACTGGACGCTGGTTGGCGTGCTCTGCGTGCTGGCAGGTTTCCTGGTGCTGTCGTACCTGAGCGTAATCGCCGGATGGACGCTCGCGTTCACGGCTCGAGCGGCACTCGGCGAGTTCGTCGGCCAAACAGCCGATGGGATCGCGAGCATTTTCGGTGCATTGGTGCGTGATCCGGAAAAGCAGCTGTTCTGGTACACGCTGTTCGTGCTGTCTCTTATCCCGGTGGCCGGGCGGGGTGTTCGCATGGGGCTCGAGGCGTCCATGCGGGTGGCAGTGCCGCTGCTCTTGGTGCTACTCGGCGCGCTGGTTGCCTACGCTGCAGCCATGGACCGTTCGCTCCAATCGCTAGAGCAGTTCCTGGTGCTCGATTTCACGCGTTTNNGGCGCGGTCGAGATGGCCTCAGGGCCACGACTGCTGTTCCAGCAGTTGCCCCTCGCCTTCGATCACCTGCCGCTCGGGCGCGTGGCATCCACACTGTTCTTTCTCGTGCTGGTGATGTCTGCCTGGGTATCCGGGATCGCCTTTTTCGAGCCGGTCGTGGCCTGGGTTGCCGAGTGGCGCGAGGGGTCGCGTTGGCGAAGTGCCTGGACCTGCGGCGCCGCGCTCTGGGCGACAGGATTGGTCATGATGCTTTCATTTCATCCCTGGGCATTCAGCTTTCGTTTTTTCGATACGGTCAAGAAGCTTGGCCTTTTCGACGTTGCACAGATCCTCACGTCCCAGGCGTTGATGCCGGTCGCAGGGATCTTTATCGCGCTGTTTGCAGGATGGCGGATACGCGTCTTGCAGTCGCGCGAGGCGCTGGCGATGCAGTCGCCCTGTCTGTTTGACGCCTGGTTGTGGCTCGCGCGGCTCGTAACTCCGGTATTGCTTGTCGTGATGCTGATCAACCTCAATCAGCTCTACGCATGACTACCATCCACCGTTCAGCCATTGTCCCCTACAGTGCCCACGACATGTACACGCTCGTGGCGGACATCGGCGCCTACCGGGAATTCCTGCCATGGTGCGGGGGAGCGCGTGTTCTCTCGTCCAAGGATGGCGAGGTAATAGCCTCAATCGATATTGCCTACAAGGGCGTGCACAAGAGTTTCACGACACGCAATCACCTGCAGGTCGACAAGATCATCGAGATGCGCCTGCTCGACGGACCGTTCAGTCATTTACACGGCGTCTGGCAGTTCACCGCCCTGGACGAGCAGGCCAGCAAGATCTCGCTTGATATGGAATTTGCTGTGGCGAACCGGCTCATGTCGCTGGCGATTACACCGGTCTTTACCACGATCTCGAATCAGTTGGTTGATTGTTTCCGCCAGCGCGCCGATGCGCTTTTCGGCAAGAAGCGTTGAAGCCATCGGACGACACTGCAGTAACGGTGGCCTACGCGCCTTCTCCGAACGAACAGCGGATTGTGCAGATTCGGGTTCCGCGCGGCAGCACGGTACAGGAGGCAATCCGCGCCAGCGGGCTGCTGGACGCGTTTTCGACAATCGATCCTGCGCAACTTGCGGTTGGCATCTTCGGCGAGCGTGTGCCGCTTGATCGCTGCGTAGAAGATGGCGATCGTGTGGAGATCTACCGTCCGCTGCTGGCGGATCCGAAGGACGCACGCCGCCGGCGCGCGAAGCGCGGACCAAGGGGCTAGGGCGTCGCCGGGCTGGGAGCCGATGGGGGCGGTGTCGGTCCGCCAGTCTCGGTTGCCGGCGTCCCCGTCGGTTGCGGCGTGGGAGGCACGACGTCGCCCTCCACGCGGGCGAGGACGTCGTTTTCAAAGTAAACGGTCAGAAGGCGCTGCTCGCCTTTGGTCTCGCCGGTTTTCTTTAGATAGAAGTAGTAATCCCATCGATCGGGATGAAACGTGTCAGCAACGAGGGGCGTACCGAGAACGAAACGCACCTGATTGCGCGTCATTCCGACCTTGAGTTTTTCCACCATCTCCTGGGTCACGGCATTCCCCTGCTGCAATTCGGGGAGATAGACGCTTAGGCAGCCGGAACTCAGCGCTGCAATGAACAGCAGTAGGGCAAGACGGGGAAGCACGATTGGGAATCCGGGATGGGCTGGATTAAACTCGCGGCATCTTACCTTAACGGCCCGCAGTTCGTAATCGCCCGGGCGAGAACCGATGAACGAGAAACCGGACCAGATTCCCAGCGATCTGAAGAAGGTCGGCCTCAAGGCCACCCTTCCGCGTATCAGGATTCTTAATATCCTGGAGCATTCAGCCCAGCGTCACGTGACGGCCGAGGATGTCTATCGGGAGTTGGTGCAGGCGGGCGAGGAGGTTGGACTTGCCACGGTCTACCGGGTGCTGACCCAGTTCGAGCAGGCCGGACTGGTAATCCGCCATAACTTCGAGGGCGACCGTTCGGTTTTCGAGATAAATCAGGGCGGGCATCATGACCATCTGGTGTGCGTTGAATGCGGCAAGGTCTTCGAATTCCACGATCCGACCATCGAGGAGCGCCAGCGCAAGGTAGCTGAAAAGGCCGGCTTTATCATGCAGGAGCATTCGCTCCACCTGTACGGCGTTTGCGAGGGCATGAAGAAGCGCGGGAAGTGCTCGAAGAAGTGAGCTAGCTTGCGGTACTCCCTTTCTTGGGTGGCCGCGTTGCGGCAGTGATACGCGGAGTGAGGAGAGCTAGAGCAATCTTTTCGGTAGCTCAATTATGGAAGACCGTCGTTTTGCAGGAACGGCGAATCGAGGTCTGACAACAGGAGGTCCCGCATGTTCTTCAAGGGTGTGCCCTTGTTTTCAGGACTGAGCGATTCCGATCACAACCTGTTGTTGCAGGTGGCGCAGCGGCGCACGTACCCGCGTCAGACCCTCCTTATTCAGCAAAATGATCCGGGAGAACGTTTCTATCTTCTTCGCAAGGGCCGGGCAAAGGTTCATGTCACCGAGGACAGCGGGCGCGAAGTGATCCTCGCGATTCTCGGTCCAGGCGATTTCCTTGGGGAGCTGGCCCTGATCGACGACGCCCCGTGCTCGGCGAGCGTCACAACTCTCGAGGAGAGCGAATTCGTATCAATCGGCAAGGCGGAGTTCCGCAAAGTGCTTGCCTCGTCCTCGGGCATGGGGCTCAGTCTGCTCAGATCTCTTACTGGTCGCCTGCGCGAGGCCGATCGACAAATCGAATCGCTGGCGCTTAAGGACGTGCAGGCCCGCGTCGAGCAGGCCCTGCACTCGCTGGCGGAGCGGGTCGGTGACGAACTGGTCATCCCCTCGCACATTACCCATCGTGACATCGCCGCCATGGTTGGTGCCACACGGGAGGCGGTGACGCGCGTCTTCCGTATCCTCGAGGAAAAGGGGGTGGTGCGCGTCTCCGGACGAAGAATTACGATTGTTTCGGCATCCGGCGCTTCCTCAGCTTGAACTCCCCCCGGATTGGCGATCTGCCTTACCAATCCGGAGATTCCTTGTTTGTGTTGGTGAGCCTGATCACCAATTTCCGAAGACGCTTCTTGATTTGGTGAACCAGATCACCGGGCGCGTTTGCCCCCTCTCGTAGACTGGTCTCAATGCCTCGGCAGTATTGTACGAGCCGGTGGCAGGCCCGAAGAGCAACGAGACCATTGAAAGGAGAGCCGCCATGAAGAAGACCATTTTCGCCGTTACTCTCAGCGTCATTACCACCTTTGCCGCGACCCAGGTGCTGGCCGAGCAATCGTGCGACGGTTACGACGAAGGCAATCAGTCGTTGCAGGTCTGTCGGTTGACAGACGTACACCACGAAGCACGAGTCGTAGTCCAGCGATCGGAGCGCCTTTCCAGCGGGTCCACGGCCGAGGAGTCGGTTGACTGCTTCTACAAAGCCAACCAGTCGTTGCAGGTCTGTCGGTCGACGGACATACACCAGGAAACACCGGTCGTAGTCGCGCGATCGGAGCGCCTTTCCGGCGGGGCCACGGCCGACGATTCAGGCAACTGCCTGTAAGGAAGCACGTTGTGGGGATGCAGCTCGCGCGTCTGACCCAAGTGGTCGTGTTCCACGGCAGACCGCAATAGACCGCGAGCTGCGCCTGCCGCGGGAATAGAAGGTGGTTTCGGCAGATACTGACAAACGCGGCGGTGAGCGCTATTGCAGCGATCCGCCGCCGCGCCGCCCTGCAGCCGCCCCGATCAAACTCGCGACGGCGAGCGTCCAGACAACGAGCGGTCCGGTAGGCAGGTCCCACAACGCAGAGACGGCAATTCCAGCTGCGAACCCGACCGCGCCAATGGCGTAGCCTGCCCAGATGGCGCGAGCGCCGGCGAGGCGGTAGGCCCCGAGCGCCGGCACGATGAGGCTGGCAAACACCAAATACACTCCCACCAGTTGCACCGACGCAGTCACCGCCAACGCGAACATTGCGTAGAAGCCGATGCGTCCCAGGCGCTCTCGCGCGCCGAACCAAAGCGTGAGAATGACCGCGGTGAGCAGGGCGACCGGTAGCAACTGCACGTAGCTTACCCACAAGATCTGGCCGACCAGTAGGTCCTTGAGATGTTCGCCTCCGTGCGGGTTATTCGCGAGTAGCAGGATCCCGGCACAGGCGGCAAGTACGAACAGCACGCCGATCAATGCCTCCTGCACCTCGGGCCAACGCTTCTCGGTGAAGGTGAGCAGCAATGCGCCGAGCAGCGCCGCGACCACGGCCGCGATCTGCACGGCAATTCCCTGCGGCTCCCAGCCCAGGGCATCGGCAGCAACAACGCCGAGACCCGCGATCTGTGCGATCGCGAGGTCGATGAACACGATGCCACGTGCCAGCACCTGCTGACCCATCGGCACGTGCGTGGCTAGCACCAGCAGGCCCGCCAGAAACGCGGGGCCAAGAATGCTGAGGTCGAGCGCCTCGACGCTCACTTGAGCGCTCCCAGCAAACGCTCCACGGTATCGTCAAACAATCCGAACAGGTCTTTCGCCTTGTCCGAGCCACCTACCGTGAACGGAACCATGACGGCGGGAATCTTGGCGCGGTTCGCGAGCCATTCCGAGGCGCGGGCGTCGTCATAGGGGGTGCGAATCACCATGCGCGCCGGTTCGCGCTTCAGTTGCGTCAGTATTTCTTCGAGATGTGTGGCGGTCGGTTCGACGCCTGGCTTTGGTTCGAGCTCCGCGATCTCGCGCATTCCCAGCCAGGCGTTCAGGTACGCCCAGCTCTTGTGGTGCGAGACTATGTTCGCACCGCGCAGCGGTGCGGCCTCCTTCTGCCAGCGCTCGATCGCGGCACGCCATCGCTTGGCAAAGTCCCGTTGGCGCGCCTGATAGAAGGGCGCATTGACCGGATCGATTTCCCCCAGCCGCTGTGACAGTGCAGTGGCCACGCGGCCGATGTTACGCGGGTCTGTCTGGATGTGCGGATTGCCGCCGGGGTGCACATCGCCGGCGGCGCGATCCAGGCGCGTAGGGATCTCCAGTTTCGGCACATAGTTCGCCGCTTCGAAGTAACCGGGCTTGCCCGGCTGAATCGCGTCGTTTCCCGACTGCCGCAGTACGATCGGCAGCCAGCCGATCTCGAGTTCCGCGCCGGTGCACACGACCAGGTTCGAACGTCGCGCCTGCGCCAGCAGGCTGGGTTTCGCCTGCACACGGTGCGGATCCTGAAACGGGTTGGTGGCCACATAGGCAGATACACGATCGCCCCCGAGCTCCTGCACAAGCGCGCCCCATTCGGGTTCGCAGGTGAAGACATTGATCGCCGCAGCCTGCTGGGCAAAGCCCAGCGTTGCCGCGGTGAGTAACAGGCCAAGCATGTTTTTCATGTTGAGTATTCCCTTGAAATCAGAACTGGTGGGCGCCGTGGGCACCCAGGCTCATCTGGTATTGCACGAACCACTGCCTGTCCGTCACATCCTCGCGCGACTGGTCGAGCGCATATTGCACGCGGATACGACTGAACTCGCTCAGGTTGTAGTCGAGCATGGCGGTGTTCTTCGACGGATTGAAATCCGGTCGCGCGAGGTTCGAGCCGTTGGATGAGAAATCTACCGTTCCCTGATCCAGGCGCTCAGTCCGCAACCCTACGCGCCAATAGGGCATGAATTGATAGACACCTTGTATGTACCATCCGGATTGTCCTGCGTCGTACGAGGCGGTGTTCGTGGCGCCCAGTGCGCCGTCCGAATCATAGGTGAGATCGCCGTGCTGTTGGCGCCGCATGTATTCCGCCTGCAATTTGAAGTTTGTTTGAGTCGGATTCCCGTTCGGCGCGTACTTCCAAACGAAATCGGCGATCCACAGGCGGGTGTCGCCACTGAAGCTGTTGGTCACCGCGGTGCCGGTGATATTCATATCGGACAATTCCTGGTCCTGCGGCGAGGTTCCCAGCCACGACAACCCGGCACGCCAGCTGTGGCTCGCACCGATGTCACCGCCCACGTGCGCGAACACGGTACCGGCGCCGAAACCATTCTTGTCGCGGTCGCTGCCCGGATACGGGCGGCCGCGCCCGATTTCCGAGCCGAGTTCAAAAAAAATGTCGGTCGGCGCGAGCCATTTCATCTGTATCCCGTCATCGCCGAACTGCGTGCCAAGGAATGCCTGATAGGCGAGCGGCGCATCCACGAAATCCCAGGTGTGAGCGTGTTGGGAATTTAGGTAACCAATGCCCGAGTAAAACCGGCCGGCCTTGATCGTGAGCCCATGCGACAGGGCGGTCGTTTGCACAAATGCCTCTTCCACTGACGCCGTGTTGTCCGGGGCGATCGCGTAAGTCAGCATCCCGTAGAAGTACGGGTCGATGCTGGCGTAGAGCGCGATTTCGCTCTCAGCGAGGCTTACGCCACGCTGGCCCGGTCCGATTTCGGCGTCGGACGGAAGCGGGAAACCGCTGATGCGGTAGTTGGCGGGATCCTGCGAGAGGTTGGCATAAAGGCCCGAAAGGATCAGCGAGATGCCGGGATTGAAACTGTTGGCTGCCGCCGCCGGCGCAGGCGCAGGCGGCGGCGTTGACTCCAGTTGTTTGACGCGTTCTTCGAGCGACTGCAGGCGTTGCTCGTTGCCTGGTTCCGCGTGCGTTTCGGCTGCCGGGGTCGGATTGTCGCTTGCGGCGGCGAGTGCCGTGCCCGGCGCCATAACGGCCGCCGTGACGGCGACAAACAGGATTCTTCGCAACATGATGCCTCTTCCGAAATGATTGGGTGAACGGCCGCCTGGATTGCACGGGTCGAATACCCCGAGCGGTCCAGGTCTGGTTGCGTCAACAACGGGTCGCCCAATCCTGAAGCAGAACCCTTTGGCAAACGGTGCTAATAGCGATCAAGCGGAGAGTCTTGCCTTGTCGCTTCGGGCCCCGCGCTCAAATGAGCATTTGCCTTGGGAATGGGGCGTTAGATTTCGGAAGCGATCGGCGGGCCGCGAACCGAGTTGGCGCGGAATTCCTGGCGGAGCTGGGCGGGAAGGGAGACTGGCGATACAAGAAATTCGGGCACGCCGGCGTCTACCAAGACGCGTGCAGAAGGCGGCGGGCCGATCGGATGAGCTGCAAAGAGACACAGTGCGCAGGAGGTGTCGAGCTTGTCGGCATCATGCCCAACGGCGTGTGCCAGTGTGCCAATTTGCGTGAGAAGCAGCAGGGCCGCCAATCCGGCGGTTAGGTGCAGTTTGAGCGAGCGGCGGCGCGGCACGATGCGCATTATCGCGCGATCCCTGGGTTCGTAGGCAAGCGGTTCATGCGGTGTGCTTGGTCTCGGTGATCTCGCGCAGCACGGCAATTTCGTCGCAATGATTGTACTTGTAGCATTTTACGCAAACGCTCCAGACCTTCTCCGGCAGCGTCTCCTTGGCGACGGTCCGAAATCCGAGCTTGTGAAAGAAATCCGGCACATAGGTGAGTGCCATGATGCGCTTGAGACCGATGATGCGCGCCTCCTCCACAATGCGATCGACCAGCATGCGCCCGAAGCCGCGATTCTTGTAGCCGTCTGCGACGACCAGTGAGCGCACCTCGCCAAGATTCTCGGTGAAAATTTCGAGTGCGCCGCATCCGACCGGCCTGCCATCGATGTCGATGACAAAGAAGTCACGCAAGTGCCGGTAAAGCTCCGACATCGAGCGCGGCAGCAAGTTGCCCTGCGACGCATAGATTTCGAGCATGTGGTGGATCTCCGGCACATCGGCTATTGCGGCCGGCCGGACGTCCGCCACGCTTGCCGCGGACACCGATTCAGGCCGTGGCGCGCGCAAGCATGTCCTCCGCGTGGGCGAGTGTCTGTTTGCTGATCTCGATGCCACCGATCATGCGCGCAATCTCCTTGACGCGCTCGGTGCCGCTGAGCGGTTGAATCTCCGTGGTCGTGGTCTTGCCGGTAGTGTGCTTGATCACCGCGAGGTGCGCGTGGCCAAGTGCCGCGACTTGCGCCAGATGGGTGATTACCAGCACCTGACGGTTGTCGCCGAGCGTGCGAAGCTGCTGTCCCACGATCTCCGCCACACGCCCGCCGACGCCGACATCCACCTCGTCAAAGATGAGCGTCGGGATGCGCCCGAGCGCCGCCGTTACGACCTGGAGCGCGAGCGAGATGCGCGAGAGCTCGCCACCCGAGGCGACTTTGGCAAGCGGTTTGGGCGGTTGGCCGGGATTGGCGCTGACAACGAATTCGACGCGTTCGAGCCCGTGCGCGCTCAGCTCGCCATCTGGCAGCGGGGTCACCAAAACCTCGAAGCGCCCACCGGGCATGCCGAGTTCCTGCATGCGCGCCGTCACGGTTTCGGCAAGCTTCTTGGATACGCGCTCCCGGCCTTTCGTGATCTCGCCGGCAGTGGCGAGATATTGCTTGCGGGCATCAGCCAGTTGCACCTCGAGCTTGGCCACATTGGTGTCAAAATGCTCTATGTCGTCGAGCTCGGTGCGCAGTCTCACCGACAGCGCAGGAAGCTCCTGTGGCGTGACGCGATGCTTGCGCGCCAGCGCATCGATCGAGCCGATCCGCTCCTCGAGCCACGCGAGCCGGCTTGGATCCAGCTCGAGATCATCCAGATACTGATGCAGCTGCGAGGCGGCTTCGTCGATCTGGATGGACGCTTCGTTCAGCAGGGCAGCGATAGCGCCGAGGCGCGCGTCGTACTGACTGAGGGCCTCGAGTCGTGCCATTGCGCGCCCGATGTTGCCCGCTACGGACTGTTCGTCGTCGTCATAAATCGCCTGCGCCACGGCTTGGGTGCCCTCGAGCAGCTGCGCGCCATGCGCGAGCCGCGCGTGTTCTTCTTCGAGCGCTGGAATTTCCTCCACGGTAAGCTTGAGCACTTCCAGCTCATTGACCTGGTAGCGTAGTAGCTCAATACGCGCTGTGCGATCGGCGGATTCGCGTCGCAGCGTTAAGAGGCGCTCCTCGATTTCGCGCATGGCTCGGTAGAGATCGGCCAGGGCCTCAACCTTTTGGGACAGGCCCGCATAGTCATCGAGCGTTTGGCGCTGGGCATCACGTTTGAGCAGCGACTGATGTTCATGTTGCCCATGGATGTCCACCAGCAGCTCACCGAGTTCGCGCAATTGCTGAATGGGTACCGGCCGACCGTTAATGTAGCCCTTTGAGGGTTTGTCGGTCTCGAGCACGCGCCGTAGCACGCACTCGCGGTCCTCGAAGAGTTCCTGGGCCTTGAGCCAGCGCGCGGCATCCGAACCCGGCTTGAGCGTAAAACTGGCTGACACTTCGGCGCGGTTCGCACCGTGGCGAATGACGCCTACATCGGCGCGCTCCCCCAACGCCAGGGCAAGGGCGTCGATCATGATTGATTTGCCGGCGCCGGTTTCGCCAGTGACCACCGTGAGGCCATCCGCCAGGGCGATTTCGAGCGTCTTGACGATCGCGAAGTCGCGGATGTGCAGATCCGTCAGCATGCCGGTCTACTTGCCCCAGAACAGTTTGGCGCGCAAGACGTCGAAATGACTCCGGTTCACGGGATGGAGCAGCTCTACCGGATTCTCGGCACGCCGAACGTAGATGCGGTCAGCAACCTCGAGCGGAAAATTCACCTGGCCGTCACAGGTGACGCGCGCCTGCGCCGGCTGCCCGATGATGACGATCTCGACTGTGCTATCGCTCGATACCACGATCGGACGGAAGGAGAGCGTGTGCGGGCAGATTGGCACGAGGGATATGGCGGCGAGCGTCGGGTGCAGGATCGGCCCGCCGGCCGACATCGCGTACGCGGTCGAGCCCGTCGGGCTCGAGACGATAATGCCGTCGGCCCGGCTGTCGATCACAAACTCGCCACCGAGATAGATCTCGAATTCGATCAGTCTGGCAATCTCGCCCTTGCTGATCACGACGTCGTTCAGTGCGTTGCCTTCCTGGACGATCTTGCCCTTGCGCATGATCTCGACATGCAGCAGGAGGCGCCGCTCGAGCTGATAGTCGCCATCCAGAATGCGTCCGATCTGATCGCCCATGACGTCGGGCGTGATGTCCGCGAGAAAGCCGAGCCGCCCGAGGTTCACGCCAATGATCGGTACCCCGCACGGCGCCATTTGGCGGGCCACGTGGAGCAACGTGCCATCCCCGCCGATTACGATCGCGAGGTCGATGGTCGTGCACATGGCCGCGAGCGGCTTGGCCGGCGCGACTTGCTCGGGCAGGAGGCGCGAAGTGTCCTCGTCGATCAGTACGCGGATACCGCGCTCGGCGAGGATCTTGTGCAGCCGCAGCACATGTCCCACCACCGATTCGTCCTGGTACTTGCCAAAGAGTCCGATGGTCTTGATGGATTTCTTCATGGGGCCGTAGCGGTGCCAGCGGTCGCTAAACCTAGCATTTAAGCCGTGATGGGCCAATCACGCGATGAGCCAGAACCGTCCCTTGGCACTCGCCATGCGCGAGTGCTAAAGTTGCTCGACGAGGTGGTCAAGCATGTCGTTGTCTCCCCGAGCCGAACTACTCCTGAAGGCCCTGATCGAGCGCTATATCGCGGACGGTCAGCCGGTCGGTTCGCGCACGCTTGCGCGCCAGGCCGGGCTCGATCTTTCGCCCGCGACGGTGCGCAATGTCATGGCGGATCTCGAGGAGATGGGACTCATCCGCTCACCGCATACCTCGGCCGGGCGTGTGCCGACCGAAAAGGGGTACCGGCTGTTCGTTGATTCGTTGCTCAAGGTGCAGCCGCTCGACACGATCGAGCTGCGGCGCCTCCAGGACGAGCTCGACTTTCACCAGAATCCACAGCAACTCATTGAGTCGGCCTCGCATATGTTGTCGGACGTGAGTCGACTCGCGGGGATCGTCATGGTCCCGCGGCGCGAAGAGCAGACGTCTCTGCGCCAGATCGAATTCGTGCCGTTGTCGGGCGGACGCATCCTGGTCATCCTGGTGACGCAGGACGGCCAGGTACATAACCGCATCGTCGTGCCGGAACGCGACTACAGCGCATCCGAGCTTACCCAGGCTGCCAATTGCTTCAATGAGACCTATGCCGGTCGCGCCATGAGCGACGTGCGCCACGCGTTGCTCGCCGATATGCAACAGGCAAGTGACGACATGCAGCGAATCCTCACCATGGCGGTCAGCATGGCGCGCCAGGCGTTTGCCCCGGGCGCGGAGGAGTCTGACGCGCTGGTGGTCCACGGTGAGTCGAACCTTATGGACTTTCCGGAGCTTGGAGACGTCCGTCGCCTGCGCCGATTGTTTGACGCGTTCAACGCCAAGCGCGACCTGTTGCATCTGCTGGACCGCAGCATGCGGGCGGGTGGGATAAAGATTTTCATTGGCAGCGAGTCGGGTCACGAAGTCCTGACGGAGTGCAGCGTGGTAACGGCCCCGTTCAGTGTGGAAGGTCAGATTGTGGGCACACTGGGAGTGATTGGTCCGACCCGCATGGCCTACCAGCAAGTGATTCCGATTGTGGACATAACCGCTCGGCTGCTATCGAGCGCGCTATCGTTGACGGACCGCGGCACCCGGCTTGAAAGCTGAAAGCCACGGCCCCACTTCGGAAAAGTCCCTAAATATAGTCTGGAGATGAATGGCGTGACGACGTCGCCCGATGAATCCGTGCAGAAGAATGGCGCCGCCCCCGAACAGCCAGCCGGGGAGCTGCCGGCGCCAGAAGTGTCGGCGCTCGAGAAGGAACTCGAGGAAGTGCGCGCGCAGGCAACGGAAAATCTGGACAAGTTTCTCCGCGCCAAGGCCGAGACCGACAACGTGCGCCGGCGGGCCGAAAACGAGGTCGCGAGCGCCCACAAGTACGCAGTCGATCGATTTGCCTCTGAGATCATCGCCGTGCGCGATTCGCTCGATCTTGCGCGGGCGGTCGATCTGTCAGCCGCGAATCTCGAAGCGGTGGCAAAGATGCGCGAGGGGCTCGAGCTTACCCTCAAGCTGCTCGACGATGTGTTTGGCAAGTTTGGGATCGCCGTGCTGGACCCCGTTGGGGAAAAGTTTGATCCCACGCGCCATCAGGCCATTAGTATGGTGGAATCGGCGGACGTACCTCCCGGAAGCGTCGTAACCGTTGTGCAAAAGGGCTACCTACTCCACGATCGCGTGCTGCGCCCCGCAATGGTTGTGGTCTGCAAGGCGCCGGCAGGCGAGTAGCCGTGACCGGCCTTGAAACTGCCGGCCTTTAGCCCCATTTCCACAATAACTTAAGGCTTATTTTTTCCGTTCGAGGAACCGCAACATGGGCAAGATTATCGGTATTGACCTGGGCACCACCAATTCCTGCGTGGCGATCATGGAGGGCGGCAAGGCCCGGGTGGTCGAAAACAGCGAAGGTGACCGTACGACGCCATCGGTAGTGGCGTTCGCTGACGATGATCAGGTGCTGATCGGCCAGTCGGCAAAGCGGCAGGCAATTACCAACCCCCAAAATACCCTCTATGCCGTCAAGCGCCTGATCGGCCGCAAATTCGACGAGGAGGTGGTGCAGCGCGATGTGAAGCTTGTGCCGTACAAGATCGTCAAGGCCAAGAATGGGGACGCTTGGGTCGAGGCCCAGGGCAAGCCAATGGCGCCGCCCGAAATTTCGGCGCGCGTGTTGCAGAAGATGAAAAAGACCGCCGAGGACTATCTCGGCGAGGCGGTGACGGAGGCTGTGATAACCGTTCCGGCCTATTTCAATGACTCCCAGCGCCAGGCAACCAAGGATGCCGGCAAGATCGCGGGTCTCGAGGTCAAGCGCATCATCAATGAGCCGACCGCGGCTGCGCTCGCCTATGGCATGGACAAGAAGCCGGGCGATTCCAAGATTGCTGTATACGATCTGGGTGGTGGCACGTTCGATATTTCCATCATCGAGATTGCCGAGGTGGACGGCGAGCATCAATTCGAGGTGCTCTCGACCAACGGTGACACCTTTCTCGGTGGCGAGGACTTTGACAAGCGCGTCATCGATTACCTGGCTGACGAATTCAAGAAGGACCAGGGCATTGACCTGCGCGGCGACCCGCTGGCCATGCAGCGTCTGAAGGACGCGGCCGAGAAGGCCAAGATCGAGTTGTCCTCGAACCAGCAGACCGACGTGAATCTGCCGTACGTTACGGCCGACGCCAAAGGTCCGAAGCATCTCAACGTCAAGCTCACCCGCGCCAAGCTTGAGGCGCTGGTCGAAGATCTCATCCAGAAGACCATCGAGCCGTGCCGCGTCGCACTCAAGGA
>DKBM01000012.1:0-2597 GCA_002451215.1 Proteobacteria bacterium UBA6900 | reverse complement strand
GCGCCGTGTCCCCAGGTGATCAACGCTTCGCCCTGATGCTCCCAGAAGCTCTCGTTGCGGCCCTGATACTTCGCACCACTGCCGCTCGGCTGCAAATACATGAGCGAGACGCTGTCGCCGCGCTCGGCGATGAGCGTCGGCGGGTCGGTCCGGAAGAAAGTAGCAATGACCTCATTGGCGGGATTACCGTCGCAGATGAAGCGGACCGGGCCAGAGCCGGGCAGGAGTTGATACCGGGCCTGAAGTTCCGCGATGCGGCGNNGCCGCGTAGACGCCAGCAAGCTTGCGATCGAGCGCGGACAAATCCTTGTCCTGGCAAATCATCGCCTCGATGCTGCCGGCCTCAACTTTGTCGCAGGCGTACGCGGGCCCCCGTGCCAGGGTCGCCCCGGCGGAATGCCCGTCACTACTCGAAGAGGTGCGCCGCTCCCGGACGAGCTGATCGACCAGCCGGCACCAAGCCTCGCTGTTGCGACTTGGAAGATCCGGTCTACCGCGAATGCCGAGCCGGAACTCGATTACCGACTTCCACTCATCGGAGCCGAAGTCCGGGCCGTGCCCCTGGCCATCGCCGGTCGGCACTTTCGCTTCGATCGATTGGTACCAGGCGTCGGAACAAAGAGCGCTCGACTCCTTGCCAGACTTCGCGGTGTCGCTTGCCTGGGCGCAGACTGCGGCGAAGGCCAAGAAAATTGCCAGCCGCCTGCTCATGATGAATCCTCCCAAGTGCCGTCGCGCCTGCTGTGAATTTGGGCGCCTGGGCAGGCGATTTACTGCCGTATCTCCGGCTCGACAAGATTGGCGAGCAGAACGAGGGACTCCTGCCAGCCCAGATAACACATTTCAACGGGAATCACGTCCGGAATGCCTTCCTGCACGATGCTCAGGTCGGTTCCGCTGGAAACCGCCTTCAGCAAAACGGTAACGTGAATCACGCCGGGAAGATTGGGGTCATCGAATTTGTCCGTGTAGCGGATCAGCTGGTTCTCCACCAGCTCAAGGTACTCACCGCCAAACGAATGGCTCTGCTGGGTGGTGAAGTTTGTAAAGGACATCCTGAACGTTCCGCCAACCTTGGGCTCCATGTGGTGTACGGTTGCGGTAAAGCCGTTCGGTGGAATCCACTTGGCCATGGCATCCGGAGAAAGGAATGCGCGGTAGACCCGCTCCGGAGGTGCGCGCAGTACCCGATGCAAACGAACAGTATTTCCGGCCATGTTCTCTCCCCTCGCCTTGACTCGATACTCGTCGCTCACGCGCCCTCAATCGGGTACTCGATTACCTTGGGCGCCCAACGGCTGAGCCGACCTGCTCAGAGTGCGCGGAACTCCGTTGCCCCGCAGAACTCGCAAGGCCCGAGCGCATCGCTATCCTCGACCAGGGCCAGCGGTGCATGGCAATTCGTGCATTCATAGAGCCCGGCAGAAAATTCCCGTGGCGTGGGTGGAATCACATCGAGCACCCGCGGGCGTGGGCCACTATACCCGCGGCTACTACCGCAACTGTCGCAGGGCGGCAACGCGCGCAGGGTTTCCGAAAAAATCACCGGCTGGTGGCAGGCGTTGCACTCGTAGCGACCGCTCGGATATTCCACCACATTTCTCGCCGCCTCGGCCTCGGCGCGGACTTGAACAAGCAGTATCCTGAAGTCCTCACCCAGCTTGCGGGCACGTGTGCTCGCGGTGCGTGCAGTCCGTGTGGCCTGGCGCAATTCCTGAGAAACCTTTTGCGCCCGTTCTTTCGCCGATGCCATATTCTTCTTACCCGTGAGCACTTTGAGTTAGGCTGAACAAGCCAAAGGGACAACTGAAATCTGGCTAACCGGGGCCAGACCTCAATGGCTCCCAATACTAAAGGAAATTGCAGTCTGGCCCCGCGTTAGTTTCCCGACGACAACCGCGCTTGGGTCTCGGTTTTCCGGCATTACCTGGCCTGCGCCACCATGTAGTCGACGCCGGCCTTCACGTCGGCATCCGGAAGATTCACGGCGCCGCCCTTGGGCGGCATCACGCCGGTCTTGCCGGTGAAGCCTTTGAGCGCGTGCATGTAGAGCGTGTCCATGCCCTGCGCGATGCGCGGTGCCCACAGGGCCTTGTCGCCGAGCTTTGGCGCGCCGGCAACGCCTGCGGCGTGACAGGCGACACAGGTGGCGTCATACACCTTCTTCCCCTTGTCGTTCGCCTGGGCCACTTTGACTCCAGCGGCTTGCGGCTTTGCCGGCTCGTCGGCCGGAAGTGGATACTCCGAATCAGGGGCGGGGCGCGCAGTCGATTGTGGCGGCGGTGCGCCCGGCTCCTTTTTGTCGCAGGCAGCGAGCAGCGAGAGCAGCAACAGCGAAACAACCGTGGCTTGTTTCAGCACTGGACCACCTCCTTGGTGGGAAGCCGGGAAGCATAAACACCGCACCGCACTGATACTACCATCGAAACGATGGGGAGATTCTCGAGGCCGAAAGATGCCGTCAGTCGCGGTCACCAACCCCGGGATTGCCCACTCTGATCGCAGTGTTTCTTCGCGCCCGGCGGCACGGTCGGCTCACTCCGCGTAGATCATCTTTCGCGTCATCCCGCCGTCCACGACGAAATTGGCGCCGGTGA
>DKBM01000034.1:0-8244 GCA_002451215.1 Proteobacteria bacterium UBA6900 | reverse complement strand
GCGCCCATGACGCCCGAGCAGATTGCCGATGTGGAGCATCGCGTCAACGAGCAGATCCTCCACAACGAGGACACGCGCGCCCGTGTCATGAGCATGGACGAGGCGCTGGCCGAGGGAGCCATGGCGCTGTTTGGCGAGAAATACGGGAGTGAGGTACGGGTGCTGAACATCGGCGACTCGATGGAATTGTGCGGCGGCACGCACGTGCGGCGCAGCGGTGACATCGGCCTCTTCAAGATCGTGTCCGAAAGCGGAGTCGCCTCCGGCGTGCGACGGGTCGAGGCGGTCACCGGGCCCGGCGTGCTCGCTTATCTGAACGATACGGAGGCGAAGCTTCGCGCAGTGGCCGAGGTCGTGCGTGCCACGCCGGCAGAGGCGCCACGAAAGGTCGAACAGCTGCAGGCGCGTACCAAGCAGCTGGAGAAGGAGGTTGATCAGCTGCGTGGAAAGCTCGCGCGCGGTGAATCGGTGGATCTTGAGGGACAGGCAAAGCAGGTACGCGATATCAAGGTCGTGGCCGCGCGGCTCGACGGTGCCGATGCCAAGGGTTTGCGCGAGGCGGTCGACCGGCTCAAAGATAAACTGGCGCCGGCCGCGATCGTGCTCGGTGCCGCATCCGATGGAAAAGTTGCGCTTATCGCGGGCGTGACCAAGGAGCTGACGGGGCGTTTGCACGCCGGCCAGCTGGTCAACCATATAGCCACACAGGTGGGCGGCAAGGGTGGTGGTCGCCCCGATATGGCGCAGGCGGGCGGCACTGATCCGGCCGCGCTCGATGCGGCGCTCGCGTCCGCTGCGGGCTGGGTCGAGCAGAACCTGAAGTAGTGAGATTTCGTATCCGGCGTCGCGCGCCCTGGTTTACTGACGCCCGGAAAGCGGGTTTAATCTGCCGCTTTTATCGGCCCCAATAGCCCATCACAAATCATGGCCCTGATCGTCCAGAAGTACGGCGGCACGTCCGTCGGAAGTCCTGACCGCATTGCTGCCGTTGCTGAAAAGGTGGCGGGGATGCGCGCACAGGGCCATAACATTGTGGTTGTGGTTTCCGCCATGAGCGGCGAGACCGACCGCCTCATCAAGCTGGCCAAATCGGTGAGTGACGTCCCACCCGCGCGCGAGCTCGATGTGTTGCTCGCTACCGGCGAGCAGACCACCATTGCGCTGCTTGCCATGGCGCTGACCAGGATCGGTTGCCCGGCCCGCTCCTATACCGGCCATCAGGTACACATTCGTACCGATAGTGCTTTCGGCAAAGCACGCATTCAGGACATTGATGCCCGGCGCATCCACGAGGACCTGAATCAGGGCCGCGTGGTGGTCGTCGCCGGTTTCCAGGGCGTGGACGAGGAAGGCAACATCACCACGCTCGGACGCGGCGGTTCGGACACCACCGGTGTCGCGCTCGCGGCCGCACTCAAGGCCGATGAGTGCCAGATCTATACCGATGTGGACGGTGTTTACACCACTGATCCGCGCGTGGTGCCCAAGGCGCACCGGCTCGATCGCATCACCTTCGAGGAGATGCTCGAAATGGCGAGCCTCGGCTCCAAGGTGNNTGCAGATCCGCTCGGTGGAGTTTGCCGGCAAGTACAAGGTTCCGCTGCGCGTGTTGTCGTCCTTCGTCGAAGGGCCGGGCACGCTGATTACCTACGAGGAAAGCAATATGGAAGCACCGCTCATTTCGGGAATTGCCTTCAACCGCGACGAGGCGAAGCTCACAGTCCGTGGCGTGCCAGACAAGCCCGGCATCGCCGCCCAGATTCTGGGCGAGATCGGCAAGGCCAACATCAACGTGGACATCATCGTGCAGAACGTCGGCGCCGATGGCACTACCGATTTCACCTTCACGGTGCATCGCGGCGAGTACCAAAAAGCCATGGGGGTGCTGAAGCAGGTGGCGCAGGCGCTCAAAGCGCGTGAGGTGGTGGGGGACGACAAGATCGTGAAGATCTCGGTAGTTGGTGTGGGCATGCGTTCGCATGCCGGCATCGCCAGCCAGATGTTCAAAGCGCTTGCCGATGAGGGCATCAACATCCAGATGATCTCNNTCGGAAATCAAGATTTCCGTGGTGGTGGAGGAGAAGTATCTGGAACTCGGCGTGCGCGCGCTCCACAGCACTTTCGGACTCGATCGACCGGAGGAGGCCGCGTAGGCAGACCCGGTTTTGGCGTCAGATGGCACGGAAGCTGCATCGATAGTCGTCAGGAAGTCGTGTGGCTGGGCCGGTTTTCCACAAGGAATCCGCGGCTTAGACGATTGCCACTGGCACTGGAGGCCCTGTTGGGCGTCTAATGGGGCAATTCCGCATGATTCCGGGCGTGCCGCAGTGGGCTTGCCAGGCGCCGAGGATTGTCAGGTGTCAGGTAGCTCAGGTGGTAACGGGGGTCGGTTTGCCGGGTTGGCAACCGATGAACAAGGAGAACATGACGGACTGCTGCAGGACGCAATAACACGGAGCACTGCACGATGCTGATTCTGACCAGACGAATTGGAGAAACGCTGAACATCGGTGACGACATTCAGGTCACCGTGCTTGGCATCAAGGGCAATCAGGTGCGCATCGGCGTGAACGCGCCGAAGAATGTCCCGGTACACCGGGAAGAGATCTACGAGCGCATCAAGAAGGAGCGCGAGAACGGCGTCGTGCACGAGCCGAACATCGTGGAGCAGGGCCGCTAAACAGCGGTTTTGCCTTTACGCCGTACCCCGGCAGCGGGTATTCTTGCGGCGCATTCGATCCCGGAGAGATGGCCGAGCTGGTCGAAGGCGCACCCCTGCTAAGGGTGTATACGCCAAAAGCGTATCGAGGGTTCGAATCCCTCTCTCTCCGCCAGAATTGAATGAGGGGCCCTTGTGGCCCCTCATTCAATTCTGGTACTGGAAATCTTGCACGAACCCGCGACGCGAGTCGCGATTCTCGATTCACTGGGATGCAGCAGGTGTCGCCGGGCGCCCATGAATGGGAGGAGGCAGCTGTCCTCTCCGTGAATCCCAAGCCGTTCGCATTTGCGCCATCTTCGGTATAATCGCCAACCCACGCGCCCGTAGCTCAGCTGGATAGAGTACCTGGCTACGAACCAGGCGGTCGGAGGTTCGAATCCTTCCGGGCGCGCCAATCAATGTTAAAGGGCCCCTCGCGGGCCCTTTAACATTAATGGTGCTGTATCGTCAGGATTCGAACCTCCGACGAAACCGTTAAGCGGTTCGACGTGCCGGCGAAGCCGGCCGAACGCCGGAGGGAAGCGATCTACACCGACGGCGGCCCCGAAGGGGCGAGGGCCGAAGGGGCGAGTAATCTTTCCGGGCGCGGCATTCGCAGAAAGGGCCCAGTCGCAAGCTTGGGCCTTTTGTTTTGATCAGCTATACCAAGGCTTGCCACGATGTTGATCTCCGCCTACCGCTGGTTCGACCGCAACGTTCTCGAGCTCGGCCGGGAGCTGCGGCTTTCCTACCTGCCGCCCCTCATGGTCTACATGGCGGCCGGTATTTCCGGTCTTACCGGGATTGTCGGAACATTTTTCGTCAAGGAATACCTCGGTCTTTCTGCCGCGTTTCTCGCCGCGCTCGGCTTCTGGGCAGGAATCCCGTGGGCCCTCAAGATGCCGATCGGCCATCTCGTGGACCTGATCTGGCGCTGGAAGAGCTGGCTTGTATATCTCGGCGCGAGCCTCATCGCTGTGAGCCTGCTCATCATGGTGGGACTGATCGGCGATCGCGAGGCAATGGTCGCCATCATGCCAGCCGAGGCCTGGTACGTGCTGAGCGTGTTGCTCGCGCCGGTGGGCTATGTGGTTCAGGACGCGGTGGCTGATGCCATGACGGTCGAGGCGGTGCCCAAAGTGGATGCGCTGGGTAAGCCGCTCGATCCCGCGGTGCGCAAGCTCATGCACACCACCATGCAGACTCTCGGGCGCGTCGCGATCATCGGCGGAAGCGTGCTGGTAGCGGCGATCAACCTTTATCTCTTTAGCGGCGTGCATGGCCTGCCACAGGAGCAGATCGCGCTGATCTACCACAACGTCTATCTCATGGCGCTCGTGATTCCGGCAATTTCGGTGCTCGGCGTGTTCGTCGCGACGCTGATACGGGCACGGGATGTGCGGCGTCTGCGCCGCAAGGGCTACAGCCGAGAGCAGGTCGAGGCGATGACGGTGGAGCGCGGCGAACCAACACACCCGAATTGGTGGATTCTCGGCGGCAGTCTCGCGTTCGTGGTGTTCACGCTCAGCGTGGGGCTGAATGGCGTGCCGCACAGTGAAGAGATCGTGTTCGCGGGATCATTCGCGATCGTCGTGTTTCTCGTCGTGCGCCTGACGCGGGAGTTGGCGCCGGAAGCGCGCGCCACGCTGGTCGGCACGGCGGTGGTTATTTTTGTGTTTCGCGCGATTCCCGGGCCGGGTCCCGGCGTAACGTGGTGGATGATCGACGAGCTCCAGTTCGATCAACACTTCCTGTCGGTGCTGTCGCTCATCGGTAGCGCCCTGACACTTGCGGGGATGTTCCTGTTTCGGCGCTTCATGGCCGAGCGTTCGATCGCCTATGTGGTGGGATTTCTCACGCTTGCCGGGGCGCTTTTGGCCGCGCCGATCGTCGGCATGTACTACGGCCTGCACACGTGGACTGCGGCCCACACCGGCGGCGTTGTCGACGCGCACTTCATCGCGCTGGTCGACACGGCGCTTGAGTCGCCGCTCGGGCAGATTGCCATGATCCCGATGCTGGCATGGATCGCGAATTCCGCTCCAGCCAACCTCAAGGCGACTTACTTTGCGGTCATGGCGTCGTTTACCAACCTGGCGCTCTCACTTTCACAGCTTGGCACCAAGTACCTCAATGAGGTTTTTGTCGTGACGCGCGAGGTGCGTGACCGGGCGAACCACGTTGTGCAGATTCCGGCCGACTACAGCCAGCTCGGTGATCTGCTGGTGGTGCAGGTGCTCATCGGCCTCGCGCTGCCGTTCATGGCGATCATTCTGGCGCGGCTCAGCAAGTTCCGCAGCGCCTGAGTTCCGCATTGCGTTAAGCTGCAGTCATGCGTCACGCGCTGCGTTCGCTTAAGCACCGTAATTTCCGGCTCTTCTATATCGGGCAACTGGTCTCGCTTTCCGGTACCTGGATGCAGAGTCTTGCGCAGGCGTGGCTGCTGTATCGCCTCACCGGCTCCGGCTTCATGCTGGGACTCGCGAGCGCCGCCTCGTTGCTGCCGAGCCTCGTATTCGGGCTATACGGTGGGGTAGTGGCGGACCGCTTTTCGCGCCAGCGCCTGCTGATTGCGGCACAGACGCTTGCCATGGCACAGGCCCTGGTGCTGGCGGGCCTCACGCTCGCTGGTGTCGTGGCTCCGTGGCACATTCTGACGCTCGCGGTTCTTTTGGGCATCGTGCAGGCCATCGAACTGCCGGTGCGACACTCATTCGTAGCGGGGCTGGTACCGCGGGCGGACCTCGCCAATGCCATCGCGCTGAACGCCAGTCTGTTTCACGCTTCGCGGCTCATTGGACCAGCCGTTGCGGGCATGTTGGTCGCGGCGATAGGAGAGGGTTGGGTATTCCTGTTAAACGGGTTGACGTTCGTTGCAGTACTGGCAGTTCTTGCGGCGATTCGCTTGCCACGCACCGAAGGCGCGTCGGCGCCGACGGCACAGGGACTGTACGCCGGACTCACGTATGCGCGCGGGCACGCATCCGTGCGCGCGGCGCTCGGGATGGTGGCGGCGGTGTCCCTGCTAGGTAGCGCGGCCGGGGTGCTGCTCCCGGTATTCGCGGTGGAGGTGTTCGATGTTGGTGCAAAGCGCCTCGGGATGCTGATGGGCGCGATCGGCGCGGGCGCGCTGATCGGGGCATTCCGGCTCGCGGGTCGGCGCGATCCCGCCGGGCTCGAGCGCGTGATCGCGTTTGCCGGCATCGGCGTGGGCGCCGCACTCGCGTTGTTTGCGGCAACCCCGTCTTTCCTGATTGCGCTGCCGTTACTCGCGCTGATCGGTTATTGCATCACGAGTGTCAATGCATCGAGCAATGCCTTCATCCAACTCGCGGTGCCGGACAATCTCCGTGGTCGGGTCATGTCCATCTATTCAGTTGCCCTGCATGGGATGGTACCCATTGGGAGCCTGGTAGCGGGGATGGGGGCTGACGTTATTGGCCCGTCGTTCACCGTGGGTCTTTTCGGGCTGGCGTTGGCTGCGGGAGCGCTCTACCTCGGACGCCCGCTTCGAAACCCGGACGCCCCGGCCTGACAGTTCGCGGCGGCGGGCGAGACGCTATACTCCGGAAGGGCTGGCGGGAGCAGGGGCCGGCAGGGACGCAACGCCCGCAACCAGGGCTGGCAGGAAAGTATTCCAAAAGAAGAAGCAAGCATGCAGTTCTCCAAGGACTACGCCATCCAGGGTGTGATCGCCGAGGGCGGCATGTCGACGGTTTACCGCGGCGTGCAGTCATCGCTCAATCGCCCGGTTGCCATCAAGGTGCTATCGAAGCAGTTGATGGCTGATCATCCCGGCCTCGCTCGCTATTTCGAGCGGGAGTCGCTCATCATGGCGCGGCTCTCGCATCCCAACATCATTAGCGTCATCGATCGCGGGCTGAGCGGCGGCTTGCCCTACATCGTCATGGAGTACGTGGACGGCGAGTCGCTGCGTCAGGTGCTCAAACCCGGTCGTCTCGATCTCGTACGCAAGCTCGACCTGGGTGTCCAGATCGCCAAGGGGCTGGTGTACGCCCACAAAAACGGTGTGGTACACCGCGACATGAAGCCGGGCAATGTGCTGATCGACGGCGAGGGGCGCGCCATCATCACCGATTTCGGCATTGCCCAGATGATCGATCAGGCCGACGGGCATGCACAGGCTGCTGGCACGCAGCTCGTGATGGGCACGCCGGAGTACATGTCACCCGAACAGCGTGCCGGGCGCGCGCTCACAGCTGCGGCCGACATTTACTCGCTAGGCCTGATCCTGTTCGAACTGTTTACCGGCCGTCTGCCGCCGGAAGGGGTGCGACGGCCATCCCAGGTAGCATCCGGGTTGCCCGCCTATCTCGACGAAGTCGTGGAGCAGTGCCTCGAGCCCGATCCGGTCAAGCGGCCGCGGGCCGAGGACGTGCGCGACCGGCTGATCGAGGGCATGCAGGGTGCCCACTTGGCCAACGTCGCGCAGGAGCAGGTGATGCAGGGCATCACCAGCATCAAGGACAAGTACCACCTGCTGGACGTAATCAAGCAATCGCGCTTCGGTTCGGTCTACCTGTGTGAAGACAAGCTCACGCACCGTCACGTCATCATCAAGAAGATCCTTGGCACCCGCCAGGGGCTGGCCGAGTCGCAAAAGCTCAGCGCCTTCGATCATCCCGGGATCGTCCGCGTGCATGAGGTCTCGAAGAGCGACAAGGCGTATGTGGTCGTCATGGACTATGTGCCGGGCGGCAGCCTGCGCGATCATCTGGTGCGGCCGTGGTCGTGGCGCAAGTCGCTAGAGCTGATGCGCGGGGTGTGCGAGGCGCTGGCCTTCGCGCATCGCCACGGCATCGTGCATGGCAACCTGCGGCCATCGAATATTCTTTTCGCCGGAAAGGGCGACGCGCAGGTAACCGACTTCTGCCTCGACGAGCACTATAGCGGCGACAAGAAGCGCCGAAACTGGTACGGCGTCGCCGACGAAGCGCGCTCGGTGCGGGCGGATGTCTTCGCGATTGGCGTGATCCTTTACGAAATGCTGGTGGCCGGTCTGCCGGACTGGGGTCGGGATGGACGTCTGGTGATGAGTCCCGCGCTGCGTGCGGTGCCAGCGGGCGTCCAGGAGTTGCTTGCCCGCATGGCCGATCAGCAAGTGGAGCGCCGCTATACAGGGTTCGAGGAAGTGCTCGCGGCGATGGTGCGGCTGCTGGCGGGCGATGCGCAGTCCGCGGTCGCAGGCAGTGCGCCATCCGGCCGAGGCAGTTCTCGTCGCGTGGTCTGGCTTGCGATTGCGGCGCTGTTGGCGGGTGTCGCAGCGTTGTACTTCTTCGGATTGCCGCCGTTTCGCTGAGCGCGGTCGCGCATGAGCCCCGACAAGACCTGTCCGTGCGATCCGTCGCGGGCGTACGCGCAGTGTTGTGGCCGTTTCATCGATGGTGGGCAGCGACCCGAGACCGCCGAACAGCTCATGCGCTCACGCTACAGTGCATTCGCCCTGGGGCGGGAGGATTACCTCTTGCTTACCTGGCACGACTCCACCCGCCCACCCACGCTTGACCTTGCGCGCGCCCCTG
>DKBM01000082.1:0-55424 GCA_002451215.1 Proteobacteria bacterium UBA6900 | reverse complement strand
GACATCGGCGCGCTCGCGCTCGGCGCCGCGCTCGGCGTCGTGGCGGTGACGACCCGGCAGGAGATTGTCCTCTTCATCATGGGTGGCGTGTTCGTGATGGAAACCGTATCGGTGATGCTCCAGGTCGCGTCGTTCAAGCTCACCGGCAAACGCATTTTTCGCATGGCCCCGATCCATCACCATTTCGAACTGAAGGGNNGGCAATGGCTAGGGGGCAGGAAAAGCGCGCACTGGTGGTGGGACTCGGTCTCACCGGCCTGTCTTGCGCACGCTACCTCGTTCGCTTGGGCTATGAGGTGACGGCGGTGGATACGCGCGCGCAACCTCCGAAGCTCGATGCGTTGCGGCAGGAACTGCCGCAGGTGAGCGTTCAGACCGGGACACTCGCACCGGCGCTATTCGAGGTTCCGGGCCTGCTGGTGGTGAGCCCGGGGCTGTCGGTGAATGAGCCGCTCATTGCGCACGCAGTGGCCGGCGGCGCACGTCCGATCGGTGATATTGAACTCTTCGCGCAAGCGGCGCGCGCGCCGGTGCTCGCAATTACTGGCGCTAACGGCAAGAGCACCGTCACGGCCATGGTGGGCGAGATGTGCCGGGCCGGCGGACTAAAGACTGCCGTCGGTGGAAACATCGGAGTGCCGGCGCTTGAGCTGCTGGAGGCAGAGACGCCGCAGGTCTACGTGCTGGAACTCTCCAGCTTTCAACTCGAGACCACCTGGAGCCTCGACGCGCACGCTGCCGCTGTGCTGAATCTCACTCCCGATCACATGGATCGCTACGGCAGTATGGATGCCTACGCGAGTGCGAAGGCAAGGATCTTTCGCGGCCATGGTGCGATGGTATTGAACGCTGATGACGCGCTGGTAGCGCGGATGGCGACCCCCGGGCGGCGCGTGTTGCGCTTCGCGCTCGGCGCGCCGGCGGGTGACGACGACTATGGCGTGGTGCAGCGCGCAGACGGCGAGTGGTTGGCACGTGGCACGAGGCCGCTGATGCCGGCGGCAGAAGTACCGCTCGCGGGTCGGCACAACCTTGCGAACACGCTTGCGGCCATGGCGCTGGCGCAGACGATGGGAGTCTCAGACGACGATTGCCGCACGGCCGTGCGCAACTTCAAGGGGCTCAGGCATCGCACCGAACTGGTGGCCGAGCGCGACGGCGTGCGCTGGTACGACGACTCAAAGGGAACGAATGTTGGCGCGACCATCGCGGCGCTAAATGGCATGAGCACGCCGGTCGTGCTGATCGCGGGCGGCGACGGCAAGGGCCAGGATTTCAGCGAACTCAGGACCGCGGTGGCAGGGCACGCGCGCGCCGTGGTGCTGATTGGACGCGATGCCCCGCAGATCGAGCGCGCGCTCGGGTCCGTGGTGCGGGTACGACACGCGCCGGACATGCGCGCCGCGGTAATTGAGGCCAAACAGCTGGCGCAGAACGGCGATGTCGTCTTGCTGTCCCCGGCGTGTGCGAGCTTCGACATGTTTCGCAACTACGAGCATCGCGGCGACGTATTCCGTGCGGCCGTGCAGGAGGTGCTCGCGTGAGCGCAGTGATGAGTGATTTCCTGCGCCGCGCGAGTGCTTTCTCCGGCGCACGCGGCGAGCGAGCGGGACGCCCGCGTCTCGCGTGGGATCCGTGGCTTGTCGGCACGGCGGCCGCGTTGATTCTGTTCGGGGTGGTCATGGTGTACTCGGCGTCGATCGGCTACGCGAGCCGCGCGAGCGGCTTCAGCGGTTACTACCTGTTGCGCCACGTCGTGCACGTGCTGCTTGGACTTACCTTGATGGCGTTGGTAGTGCGCTTGCGGATCCGGTTGTGGGAAATGGCGGGGCCGGCGCTCTTGCTAACCGGTATCGTGCTGCTGATCGTCGTGCTGATCCCGGGTATCGGCGCGCATGTCAACGGAAGTTCGCGCTGGTTGCGGCTCGGCATTATGAACGTGCAGCCCTCGGAATTAATGAAGCTCTTCATGATTGTCTACGTGGCCGGTTATCTGGTGCGCAAGCAGGGGGAGCTCCGGAATTTCACCCAGGGTATCGTCATGATCAGTCTGGTGGTCGCGGCAGTCGGAGCCTTGCTGCTGTTGGAACCAGACCTCGGTACCGTGGTGGTGATCACGTTCGCGGTGTTCGGGATGCTGTTTCTTGGCGGCGTACGGTTCTGGCACTTTGCGCTGGTGGTCGGTGCGGGAATCGGCGGCATGGTCGCGCTTACCGTCATTTCACCTTATCGCATGGGTCGTGTGACCAGCTTCCTTGATCCATGGGCCGACCCATTTAATTCCGGATTTCAGCTGGTGCAGGCGCTGATCGCCTTCGGGCGCGGCGGCTGGCTCGGCGCGGGGCTGGGCGCGAGCGTACAGAAACTCTCCTACCTCCCGGCTGCCCACACGGACTTTCTGCTGGCCGTCATCGCCGAGGAGCTTGGCTTGCTCGGGGTGCTGACGGTGATGGCTCTATTCGGGCTGTTGATCATGCGTACGTTTGCGATAGCCCGCCAGGCCGAGCGCGTCGGCATGATTTACGCGGCTCGTCTCGCGCAGGGCCTCGGGATGTTTCTCGGCGGGCAGGCGCTGATCAACATGGGCGTAAACCTCGGCATGCTGCCGACCAAGGGCCTCACGCTGCCTTTCATGAGCTACGGCGGCTCAAGCATGTTGGTGAGCTGTATCGCACTCGGTCTGCTGTTGCGAATAGAGCGCGAGACACGCGGCATGCCAGGAAAGCGCGCGACGCAAGAGGTGGTCTACCCATGACCACTTCAGTTCTCATCATGGCAGGCGGCACGGGCGGGCATGTCTATCCCGCGCTCGCAGTTGCGCGCCGGCTGATCGAGAACGGCGTTCGCGTGACCTGGCTCGGCACGCGCCGCGGTATCGAGGCGCGTGCGGTGCCGGCCTCCGGACTGCCTATCAATATGGAATGGCTAACCATCCGCGGTGTGCGTCGCAGCGGTTGGCGAACGTGGTTGCGGCTTCCGTTCACGCTTACCTACGCACTGTGGCAGGCGTGGCGCGTCCTGCGCCGCGTGAAGCCCGATGCAGTGTTGTCGATGGGCGGATTCGTGGCGGGTCCCGGCGGCATCATGGCCTGGCTCACCCGTGTTCCGCTCGTCGTCCACGAGCAGAACGCGGTACCGGGACTTACCAATCGTGTCCTCGCCGCGCTCGCTGACCGGGTGTTGAGCGGATTCCCCGGTGCGTTCGGATCGCTCGCTGCCGCGCGCCACGTTGGCAATCCGGTGCGGCGCGAAATCGTGGAACTGGCGCCGCCGGAGACGCGGCTTGCAGAACGAAGCGGCCGGTTGCAGCTACTGGTTGTCGGCGGCAGCCAGGGCACCAAGGCCTTCAACGATATCGTCCCTCAGGCGGTGCGTGCGATGCCTGCCGCGGTGCGACCCGAGGTTTGGCACCAGTGCGGGCGCGGTATGGCGGAGTCGACGCAGGCAGCCTATGGCGACTGTGCCGCCCGGGTCGTCGAGTTTATCGATGATATGGCCTCGGCCTTTTCTTGGGCGGATCTGGTGCTGTGCCGCGCGGGGGCCATGACAGTTGCCGAAGTGGCGGCCGCGGGCGTAGCGGCAATTCTGGTTCCTTATCCACATGCCGTTGACGATCACCAGACTGCCAACGCGCGTTTGCTCGTTGAGGCTGATGCGGCCACGTTGCTTCCGCAGGTGGAGCTCACGGCGGAGCGTCTCGCCACCGTGCTTTCCGAGTGCACGGACAACCGCGAACTGATTCTCAAGATGGCGCGCGCCGCGCGCAGCCTGGCGATTGTCGACGCCGATGAGGTGGTCGCCCACGAAGTCAGCGAGGTAGCGACATGACGTGCACCGATGCACAAACTCGGAATCGCTACCCTCGCGACACTCGCATGTTCCCGTGCTTCAGCGGGTCCCCACTCGGTGCGGAGGCGGAATATGCGTGACCGCGTGAGACACGTGCACTTTGTCGGCATCGGCGGTGCGGGTATGTGTGGCATTGCCGAGGTCTTGAAGAATCTCGACTTTGAGGTCAGTGGATCGGATGCCAGGGAATCTCCAAACACCAAGCGATTGACCTCGCTCGGCGTGGCCGTTCACATCGGGCACGACGCGCACCTTGTGGAGGGCGCAGACGTAGTAGTGATTTCCTCGGCGGTAACGCCCGACAATCCGGAGGTGCGGGCCGCGCGCGCAGCCAAGATCCCCGTCATTCCGCGCGCCGAGATGCTCGGCGAACTCATGCGTCTGCAGCGTGGTATCGCCATCGCGGGCACCCATGGCAAGACTACGACTACCAGCCTTGTGACGAGCTGCCTTGCCGAGGGCGGACTTGATCCGACGTTTGTGATTGGTGGCCGACTCAACAGCGCGGGCACCAATGCGAGGTTGGGTCGCGGCGCCTATCTCGTTGCCGAGGCTGACGAGAGCGATGCGTCCTTTCTGCACCTGCAAGCGTTTATGGCCGTGGTGACAAACATCGACGCGGACCATATGGCGACCTACGGCGGGGATTTCGAGCGCCTGAAACAGGCCTTTATTGATTTTCTGCACCAGCTGCCTTTCTACGGGCTGGCGGTGCTGTGCGTTGACGACGCTACGGTGCGGGACATTATGCCAGCGGTACATAAGCCATTACTCACCTATGGCTTGAGCTCGGATGCAGACGTGCGAGCGCGCGACATACGTGAGGACGGTCTGACGATGCGCTTCATCGTCGACGTCCCTGGAACGCGCAACTGGCTCAGCGTGACGCTCAATCAGCCGGGTCGGCACAACGTGCAAAACGCGCTCGCCGCCATCGCAATTGCCAACGAGTTGGGAGTGGCCAAGGACGCTATTGCCCGGGCACTAGCGAACTTTTCCGGAATCGGTCGGCGCTTCCAGATCAACGGTGACGTAAAACTAGCCGGCGGAGAGGTCATGTTGGTGGACGACTATGGCCACCACCCGCGTGAGATCGCTGCGACAGTGGACGCCGCGCGGCGTGCCTGGCCGCAGCGCCGCTTGGTCGTGGCTTTCCAGCCGCACCGTTACACCCGGACGTACGATTTGTTCGATGACTTTACAGCGGTACTTGCCGAGATAGATACGCTGCTCGTCACCGAAGTTTATGCCGCGGGCGAAAAGCCGATCCCCGGTGCGGATGGGCGGGCACTCTGCCGGGCAATTCGCGCACGCGGCAGAACCGACCCGATATTTGTGCCGGATGTGAACGAGTTGCCCGCAGTGCTGGCCGGTCTGCTACAGCCGAACGATATTGTGCTGACGCTTGGCGCCGGCGATATCGGGCGAGTCGCGGCCGCACTACCGCAGACGTTGAGGACGCCGCAATGATGGCCGCCAGCGCATTGCGTGGACAGCTGTTCCATAACGAGCCAATGGCGCGCCATACCAGCTGGCGCGTCGGCGGGCCGGCCGACCGGCTCTATGTGCCGGCAGATCTCGAGGACCTGGTGGAGTTTCTGAAGCAGACCCAGCCGACGGAGCCGCTCACTTGGGCGGGGCTTGGCAGCAACCTGCTCGTTCGCGATGGCGGTATTCGCGGCACGGTGGTGATGACGAGCGGTGCACTCAATCGCATCGGTTTCGTCGGCGAGGGCAGGGTGCGCGCCGAAGCAGGGGTGGCGAGCGCCAAAGTGGCGCGCTTCTGTGTCGACAATGGTCTTACCGGCGCCGAGTTCTTGGCCGGCATACCGGGCACCATCGGCGGCGCATTGGCCATGAACGCCGGCGCCTTTGGCGGAGAGACCTGGAGGATCGTGGAGGCCGTGGAAACGGTGGATCGCCACGGGATATTGCGCACGCGGATGCCGGGCGACTTCGAAATCGGTTACCGCCAGCAGCGCGGGCCTGCGGGAGAGTGGTTTGTGGCGGGCGTGTTTCGTTTGGCACGAGCCGAGCAGGGAAACGGCAAAGCGCTGATTAAGTCACTGCTCGCCAAGCGTGGCGCGACCCAGCCAACGCAATTGCCAAATGCCGGATCGGTATTCATTAACCCGCCGGGAGATCATGCCGCGCGGCTCATTGAGGCTTGCGGGTTAAAGGGTGTGTGCGAGGGAAATGCGTGTGTCTCGGAGCTGCACGCGAATTTCATCGTGAACCGTGGTGGCGCCAGCGCTACCGACATCGAACGACTGATTGCGCGCGTGCGTGCTGAAGTGGAGCGGCGCCACGGGGTACAGCTTGTTTCCGAAGTGCGGGTAGTGGGGGACGCGCCGGCATGAATAGCGATTTCGGCAAGGTCGCCGTGCTGATGGGTGGGCGCTCGGCCGAGCGCGAGATCTCACTCATGAGCGGGACCGCGGTGCTCGAGGCGCTGCGTAGCCGTGGCGTGGACGCCCACCGCTTTGACCCAGCAGAGCGACCGCTCGAAGACCTGAAGCGCGAAGGGTTCGCGCGCGTGTACATCGCGTTGCACGGACGCTATGGCGAGGACGGGACGGTGCAGGGTGCGCTGGAACTGATGGGTATCCCATACACCGGTAGTGGTGTGATGGCCTCGGCGCTGGCCATGGACAAGTGGCGCACCAAGTTGATCTGGCTGGCGGTGGGTATCCCGACGCCGCGCTTCCGAATGCTGGACGCGGCAACCGAATGGGACGCATTGGCGAGCGAGCTTGGCCTGCCGCTCGTTGTGAAGCCGGCGCGCGAGGGTTCGACCATCGGACTCAGCAAGGTCAAGGCGGCGGCCGAGCTGCCGGCGGCATACGCCCTGGCCGCGGAGCATGACGCGCTGGTGATGGCCGAGCAGTTTATCGAGGGTGAGGAGCTGACGGCCTCGATTCTTGGCGAAACGGCGCTGCCGCTCGTGCGTATCCAGCCGGCGACCGATCTCTATGACTACGAGGCCAAGTATTTTTCGGACGAGACGCGCTACTTCTGCCCGAGCGGGATCGCGCCGGAACAGGAGCGGCGAATTCAGGCGCTCAGTCTTGAGGCCTACCGGATACTGGGTTGCCGAGGATGGGGGCGGGTGGATGTCATGCTCACCGCGCGAAACGAGCCCTATTTTCTCGAGGCCAATACCTCGCCCGGCATGACCGCACACAGTCTGGTGCCGATGGCGGCCCGCGAGGCTGGCATCGGGTTCGATGAACTGGCAGTACGCATTCTGGAGTTGGCCGATGTCGAGCGTTGAAGCGAAAGCTGATCGCGCTGCTTCGCTCTACCAGGCCTCGCTCCTGGTATTTACAGCGCTTCTTGCGCTATTCGCGGCGCTGTTCGTTCTCGACTGGCTTCTGCGAACCGACAGCTTTCCTGCGCGGCACGTGCGTTTTGAAGGCGAGTTCCGTCACGTCACCAGCCGTGAATTGGAGATTGCGGTGCGCGATTCGGTGCGCGGCAACTTCCTGATGCTCGATCTCGATGCCGTCAAGGCGAAGGTCGAGAGCCTGCCGTGGGTGTACGAGGCGTCGGTGCGACGTGCCTGGCCGCGCGACATCAGTATCGCATTCCGCGAGCAGCAGCTGGTTGCGCGCTGGGGGGCAGGTGAGTTCGTCAATGATGTCGGCCAGGTGGTGCCGGTGCGCGATGAAGATGACGCCGACTTGCCATTGCTTGAGGGGCCGGAGGGAACCAGTGCGCAGGTGCTGGCGTTGCACGGCGAGCTCACCGCGCTGTTCGCACCGCTTGATCTTTCGATCAAGCGCCTGGCGCTCAGTGCCCGGCGGAGCTGGCAGGTTGAACTCAGTAACGGTTTGGTGCTGGTGCTCGATCGCCACCAGCCGAGCCACAAGATCGAGCGCTTCGTGCGCGTTTATGCCGCGGCGCTGGTACCGCATCTGGCAAGTATTCGCCACGTCGACTTGCGCTACGCGAACGGTTTTGCCGTGCAGTGGATTGGCGGTACACCGCCGCCCGCGGTGGGCGTGGCACCCACACACTCGGCGGCCCGCCGCGAGGCCCGGTACGCCGAAAACAGCAATGAGGGATGAGAATGGCCAAGAAAGATGATGAGCGATTGATTGTGGGGCTCGATATCGGGACCTCCAAGGTGCTCGCAATCGTGGGAGCGATTGCGCCCACGGGCGATGTGGAGGTCATCGGCGTTGGACACCATCCATCACGTGGCATGAAGAAGGGTGTGGTGGTGAATATCGAGTCCACCGTGCAGTCCATTCAGCGCGCGGTGGAGGAGGCCGAGCTCATGGCGGGTTGCCAGATCCACTCGGTGTACGCCGGCATTGCCGGCTCGCACATCTCCTCGATCAACTCGCATGGCGTGGTCGCGATCAAGGACAAGGAGGTGGGGCCCGGGGATGTCGATCGGGTGATTGCGGCGGCGCGCGCGGTGGCGATTCCGGCCGACCAGAAGGTGCTGCACGTGTTGCCACAGGAATTCATCATCGACAAACAGGAGGGGATCCGCGAGCCGGTCGGAATGAGTGGGGTGCGCCTCGAGGCCAAGGTGCATATCGTCACAGGAGCCGTCTCGGCGGCACAGAACATTATCAAGTGCGTGCGCCGTTGCGGATTGGAGGTGGACGACATCATTCTCGAACAGCTCGCCTCCAGCATGTCCACGCTAACCGAGGACGAAAAGGAACTCGGTGTCTGCCTGGTGGACATCGGTGGTGGCACTACCGACATCTCGGTATTCACCGAGGGCGCAATCCGGCACACCGCCGTCATTCCGATTGCCGGAGACCAGGTGACCAACGATATCGCAGTGGCGCTGCGCACGCCGACGCAAAGTGCCGAAGACATCAAGAAGAAATATGGCTGTGCGCTTACCCAACTGGCGAGTCGGGACGAGACGATCGATGTGCCGAGCGTCGGGGACCGTCCTCCGCGCAAGCTCTCGCGCCAGACGCTGGCCGAGGTGATCGAACCGCGCATTGAGGAGTTGTATGGCTTGGTGCAGGCGGAACTGCGGCGCAGCGGTTTCGAGGACGTGCTCGGCAGTGGTGTCGTGATTACAGGCGGTAGCGCCAAGATGGAGGGCATGGTGGATCTCGCTGAAGAGGTGTTTCACATGCCTGTGCGTCTTGGTCTGCCCCAATACGTCGGTGGACTAAAGGGCGTTGTTCAGAATCCGATCTTTGCCACTGGCGTCGGACTGGTGCTGTACGGCGCGAAGTGTCAAAGCGGGCAATCATTTGTGCCGCGGGCGGGCAAGGTCGAAGGCGTGAAAGGAATGATGGAAAAGATGAAGAGCTGGTTTCAAGGCAACTTTTAGGGTCGGGACGACGGTGGGTCTCAACGGTTCAACGCACAGGAGGAACTTGGCATGTTCGAGTTAATGGATACCTACGGCCAGCAGGCCGTAATCAAGGTAATAGGTGTCGGCGGAGGGGGCGGAAATGCCGTCGATCACATGCTGGGCGCCGAGATCGAGGGCGTGGAGTTTATTAGCGCCAACACCGACGCTCAGGCGCTGAAGCGCTCGCGCGCAAAGAGCATTCTGCAGCTCGGTACCAATCTTACGAAGGGGCTCGGCTGTGGAGCAGATCCTTCGGTGGGGCGGCAGGCTGCGGTCGAGGATCGCGAGCGCATCGCCGAAGTGTTGTCCGGTGCCGACATGATATTTATCACTGCCGGCATGGGCGGTGGGACCGGTACCGGCGCCGCACCAGTGGTCGCACAGGTGGCGAAAGACATGGGCATCCTGACAGTGGCGGTCGTTACCAAACCGTTCCCGTTCGAGGGGAAGAAGCGCATGACGATTGCCGAGCAGGGAATTAAGGAGCTGGTTGAGTTTGTGGATTCGATCATCACGATTCCGAACGAGAAGCTCCTGACGGTGCTTGGAAAGGAAGCTACCCTGCTGGATGCTTTCAGCAAGGCAAATCAAGTGCTGCAAAACGCCGTGCAGGGAATCGCGGAGCTGATAACCCGGCCCGGTCTTATCAACGTCGACTTCGCGGATGTCCGTACCGTGATGGCCGAAATGGGTATGGCCATGATGGGTTCAGCCACCGCCCGGGGCGAGGGGCGGGCGCGCGAGGCTGCGATTTCCGCGGTGTCCAGCCCGCTGCTCGAGGACGTGCACATTTCTGGGGCGCGTGGGATTCTGGTAAATGTGACCGCGGGCATTGATATGGCGATCGGGGAATTCGACGAGGTTGGTAGCGCTATTAAGGAATTTGCCTCCGATGACGCGACGGTCGTCATTGGGACCGTGATCGAGCCAGAAATGCGTGAAGAGCTGCGCGTGACCATCGTCGCAACCGGGCTAGGTCAGGAAAAGCGCAAGCAGCCCTACAAGGTGGTGAAAACTGGAACCGGAACAACGGATTACGAGCGGCTGGACACTCCGACAGTGATACGCAATCGGCGCAGCAGCGTCGCTGGCGGCACGGGGGGGGATGGGGGTCTTGAGTACCTCGACATCCCTGCGTTTCTGCGCAAACAGGCGGATTAGGCAGTTCTGAGGCCAGGCGGTCTGGGATGGAGGTCCCATCTAGGTGTAAGATTGCCGCTTCCGTTGCCAACTTGCTGGACAGGCGCGGGTTTATGACCTTAAATACCTGTTAGTAACAGGAGTGTGGCCGGCTTTCCCCCGTCCCATGGGGAGATGCGCCTGCCCCGCCTGTTTTTGTTTGTCTATTCCGCGACCATACAAAACGGATTCGGGCGGATCAGGGTGGAGTTCTTCAAAGAATTTTTTTCAGATGATTCGCCAGCGCACACTTAAGAACGTTATTCGTGCGACCGGCGTCGGTTTGCACACGGGCGAGAAGGTTTACCTGACCTTGCGTCCAGCTCCAGCGGACACCGGTATCATTTTCCGCCGCGTTGATCTCGATGAACCCGTCGATGTGCGCGCTTGCCCGGAGAACGTAAGTGATACCCGCCTCTCGACCACCCTTGAAAGTGGTGGTGCGCGTGTCTCTACTGTTGAGCACTTGATGTCAGCCTTTGCCGGCCTTGGTATCGACAACGCCTTTGTTGACCTAACCGCGCCAGAAGTGCCGATTATGGATGGCAGCGCCGGGCCGTTTGTATTCCTGATCCAGTCCGCGGGTATTGCCGAACAGGCCGCTCCCAAGCGTTTCCTGCGGATTAAGCAGCCGGTTCGCATCGATGATGGTGATAAGTGGGCTTGCTTCGAGCCGTTCGAGGGCTTCAAGGTTTCCTTCACGATCGATTTCAAGCATCCGATGTTTCAGGATTCTTCCCAGCGGACGACCGTCGATTTCTCCACGACCTCGTTCGTTCGCGAGGTGAGCCGAGCTCGAACTTTCGGGTTCATGGGCGATCTCGAGGCGCTACGTGCCGCCGGCCTTGCGCGCGGCGGCGGCTTTGACAATGCCATCGTGCTCGACGATTACCGGGTTCTGAACGAAGATGGTTTGCGTTACGAGGACGAGTTTGTCAAACACAAGGTCCTGGACGCGATTGGCGATCTCTACTTGCTCGGACATCCGCTGATCGGCGCGTTCAGCGCTCACAAGTCCGGGCATGCGCTCAACAATCGCCTTTTGCGCAAGGTCGTCGCAACGCGCGACGCGTGGGAACTCATTAGCTACGAGGAAACGGACGAAGCACCGATTTCTTTCGTGCGTGCGGTTCCGGTTTCCTGATCGCAACGATTCCAGCCGGCCAGTTAGCTCAACATGAATGTCATCATTGTTCCCGGAAGTCGAAGCGGCAAGGGCCACAATGCCAGCTTCAGTCGTGGGCATCTGATGGTCATCGGATTGGTACTGATCGCGTTGCCGATTTTGCTTGGCTATCTGACGTTCCGCGTGCAGGTCATGCTGGCGCGCGATGGCGGTGAACTGGCCGCGATTGCGGTGCATGAGCGCGCGCTTGCTAACCAGCGGGCCAAGCTGGTCGAAATGCGCAAGAATTCTGAAGCGCATCTGAATGCACTTGCGCTGAAGCTTGGGCAGATGCAGGCACAGATTCTGCGGCTCAATGCCCTGGGTGCGCGACTCACACGTATGGCTGGAATCGACAATCGCGAATTCAATTTCTCGCAAGATGCGGCAATGGGTGGCCCGGAACGAAAGGTGGCACTCGCGGCCGCATCGAGCCCCGATGTGCTAGCTTCACTGGATCGCGTGGGCGGAGAGATTGACCGCCAACGCGAGCGTCTCATGGCGCTCGAAACGCTCTTGCTCGACCGCAAACTGACGGCCGCGGTAACACCTTCGGGCTGGCCGGTGGAAGGCGGCTGGGTATCATCCGGTTTTGGTCAACGCGCTGATCCCTTTACCGGCTATCAGAGTTACCATGAGGGCGTCGACATCGCCTCGCGCCTCGGATCGTCCATTCTTGCCATGGGTGACGGTGTGGTGTCCCATGCCGGCGAGAAGGCGGGATATGGGCGCATGGTGGAGATCACGCATGAGTCCGGTCTGATCACGCGCTATGCGCACATTCTTGCGGCACTCGTCAAGGTTGGTGATCGGGTTGCCAAGGGTCAGGCGATCGCGCGTGTCGGCTCGACTGGCCGTTCCACGGGCCCGCACCTGCACTTTGAAGTGGTCAAGAATGGCGTTGCGGTAAACCCGGGGCGTTATCTGCGCTCCGATCGCTGATCGCGCACGCTTCAAGTCCCGGCGCTTTTCCTCCATAATCGCGGCCTCGCACCCCGGCCCCGGGGCGTGAGTCGTGTCGATTCATGATCACCAACGTCCTTACCAAAGTTTTCGGCAGCCGCAACACGCGGCTCGTTAAGCGTCTGGGCCACGATGTCGCGCGCATCAACGCCCTGGAGGCAGGTCTCGCGCCGCTGTCGGACGAGCAACTGCGTGCCAAGACCAACGAGTTTCGCAACCGGATTGCCAATGGCGAATCAGTAGATTCGCTGCTGCATGAGGCCTTTGCGGTAGTTCGCGAAGGCTCGCGGCGTGCGCTCGGAATGCGCCACTTCGACGTCCAGCTCATCGGTGGCATGGTGCTGAATCAGGGCCAAATTGCCGAGATGCGTACCGGCGAAGGCAAGACACTGGTCGCAACACTCCCGGTGTATCTGAATGCCCTTGGCGGGCAAGGTGCCCATGTGGTGACGGTGAACGATTACCTGGCCCGACGCGACGCCGAGTGGATGGGCAGGCTATATGGTTTTCTGGGACTCAGTGTGGGAGTTGTAGTGTCCGGCCAGGACCAGGCCGAAAAGCGCGCCGCTTATGCGGCGGATATTACCTACGGCACGAATAACGAGTATGGGTTCGACTACCTGCGCGATAACATGGCCTTCCGGCTTGAGGAACGTGCTCAGCGGGGACTCCATTTCGCTATCGTCGACGAGGTCGATTCAATCCTGATCGATGAGGCACGCACGCCACTAATCATTTCCGGACCTGCGGAAGAAAGTACAGATCTGTATGTCAAGATCAATGCCATCATCCCAAAGCTTGAGCGTCAGCAGCTCGAGGATGGACCAGGCGACTACAGTGTCGATGAGAAGACCCGGCAGGCATTCCTGACGGAAGCGGGGCACGACAAGGTCGAAGGCCTGCTGGCGGGAGCCGGTCTGCTGGCGGCGGGCTCGAGTCTGTACGATGTCGGCAATCTAATCCTAATGCATCATCTGAACGCCGCGTTGCGCGCACATGCATTGTTTAAGCGCGAGGTCGACTACATTGTGCGCGACAACGAGGTGATCATCATTGACGAATTCACCGGTCGAATGATGCAGGGTCGGCGCTGGTCGGAAGGCCTGCATCAGGCGATCGAGGCGAAGGAAGGGGTGGCGATTCAGAACGAAAATCAGACGCTTGCCACGATTACCTTTCAGAACTACTTCCGCCTCTATAAGAAACTTGCCGGCATGACCGGTACCGCAGACACCGAAGCGTATGAGTTCCAGCAAATCTACGGGCTCGAAGTGGTGGTTATTCCGACCCACCGCGCGATGATCCGCAAAGACATGGGTGACCAGATTTACCGTACGGCTCGCGAAAAACACGCGGCGATCCTGTCCGATATACGTGACTGTCATCAACGTGGCCAACCAGTTCTGGTTGGCACGACCTCGATTGAAGCCTCGGAAGAACTTTCCTCGCTGATGGGGCGCGAGAATATTGCGCACCAGGTCCTGAACGCCAAGCACCATGAGCGCGAGGCGCATATCGTGGCCGAAGCCGGGCGTCCGCGCGCCGTGACGATCGCGACCAACATGGCGGGGCGTGGTACCGATATCGTGTTGGGCGGCAACCTTGAAATGGAGCTTGCCGCGCTCGGGGACGATGCTACCAAGCATGCACATGCCCGCGAGGCGTGGCGCAAGCGCCACGAGGATGTGCTCGCAGCCGGAGGACTCCACGTTATCGGCACTGAGCGCCACGAGTCACGGCGCATCGATAACCAGCTGCGCGGTCGCTCGGGACGACAAGGGGACCCGGGATCATCACGTTTCTATCTTTCGCTGGAAGACAACCTGCTTCGTATCTTCGGAAGCGAACGGCTTGCGGGACTCATGCAGCGGCTCGGAATGCAGGAGGGCGAGGCCATTGAGCACCCATGGGTAACGCGCGCCATCGAAAACGCCCAACGCAAGGTTGAGGGACGCAACTTCGACATTCGCAAGCAATTGCTCGAGTATGACGATGTCGCCAACGACCAGCGCAAGGTGATCTACGAGCAGCGCAATCGTCTCATGGAAGTTGAGGATATTTCCGACAGCGTCGCGGCGATTCGCCGGGACGTGCTGAGTGTACTGGTTGGTCAGTACATCCCGCCGGACAGTCTCGAGGAACAATGGGACATCAAGGGGCTCGAAGAAGCGCTCGCCCGCGACTGTGGCCTTCAGTTTCCGCTGATTGAGTGGCTAAAGGCGGAACCCGGTTTGCACGAGGAAACCCTGCGGGAGCGATTGATCGCGGAAGCCGATACGCAGCACCAGCAAAAGGCTGAGGCAGTCGGTGTGCCGGTGATGCGCCATCTTGAAAAGGTGGTGATGTTGCAGATTCTTGATACCGCGTGGAAGGACCATCTGGCAGCGATGGACTATCTCCGTCAGGGTATTCATTTGCGCGGCTATGCCCAGAAGAATCCAAAGGAGGAGTACAAGCGGGAGGCCTTCGAGCTGTTCTCGGGTATGCTTGGCCGAATCAAACAGGAAGTGATTGGACTGCTTGCGCGGGTGGAAGTGCGGGCCGAGTCCGATGTAGCCGCCCTAGAGGAGAAGCAGCACGCGCCGCAGGAAATGCACTTCTTGCATCCATCCGTGAGCGCTGGGGAACCCGAAGCGGCGGCTCAAGCAGCGGAACCAGAGACTTCCGCCGTTCAGACGATTGTGCGCGAGCAACCCAAGATCGGCCGCAATCAACCCTGTCCGTGCGGATCGGGAAAGAAGTACAAACACTGCCACGGGAAGCTAGGCTAATCCGTACGGGTCTGGCGTTTTCTAGCTAGACTCGCAGTCCGAGACCAGAACCAGCGAGCGTTGCGCATGCCTGTCGGCCTAACCGGTCTGCCGCCGTTGCATCCCGTCCCAGGTGTGCGTCTGGGAACGACCGCTGCTGCGATTCGTAAACCCAATCGCCGCGATCTGGTCGTCATTGAATGCCCCAGCGGTGCTCAATGCGTGGCTACCTTCACCCAGAATCGCTTCTGTGCAGCGCCCGTCACAGTTGCCAAGAGGCATCTCAGTCGGCAAACGCCCCGCGCGCTTCTAATCAATACCGGTTTTGCGAATGCCGGTACCGGCGCGCCCGGCATTGCCGATGCGGAAGATTGTTGCGCTGCATTGGCGAAGCAAATCGGCTGCCTGCCAGATGAAATTCTGCCATTCTCAACCGGGGTAATTGGCGAGCGACTTCCCGTTGCGCGCGTGGTTCATGGCCTGGCCGGGGCGCTCGCGGCACTTTCCGATACCGGATGGCAGGACGCCGCACACGGGATCATGACCACGGATACCGTGCCAAAGGGAAGCTCACGACGTATTTCGCTGGGCGGGCGGCAGGTAACCGTGACGGGTATTGCGAAGGGCGCCGGCATGATTCGTCCGGACATGGCTACCATGCTGGCCTTTGCTGCGACTGACGCGACGGTATCGCGCGAGGCACTGCAGGCGTGCGTGCATGCAGCGGTTAGCCAGTCATTCAATCGCATCACTGTCGATGGCGACACGTCCACGAACGACAGTTGTGTGCTCGTGGCAACTGGCCTATCTGGCGCGCCATTGATTGGCGCCCCGCAGGGTAGCGACTATGATGTACTGCTCGGCGCGGTCACCCAGACATTCCAGGAATTGGCACAGGCGATTGTGCGTGATGCGGAAGGGGCCACCAAGTTCATCACGATTCACGTGGCCGGCGCAGAAAATGAAGGAGACGCGTTGGCGATTGCCTACACGGTAGCTCACTCGCCGCTCGTAAAGACCGCGTTTTTCGCCAGTGACCCGAATTGGGGACGTATTCTTGCAGCGGTTGGCCGCGCACCGATCGTGCGGTTGGATGCCGAACGCGTGACAATCCATCTGGACAATGTTTGTGTCGTGCGGAATGGCGCGCTTGCGCCGGAGTACACTGAGGCACAGGGCCAAGCTGTCATGAAGTCACCGGAAATCCGTGTCACGATCGGCCTTGATGCGGGCCCAGCCGAGGCCACTGTTTGGACTAGTGATTTTTCGCACGAGTACGTCAGTATCAACGCAGACTACCGTTCCTAGGGCGCGCTTAACTCTCGGAGTGCGCTCCCAAGGCAAGGTAGCGATCGTGCAGTTTGGCGATGTCGGCTTCCAGTGCCGCGATATCACGGTCATTAACAATCACGTCGTCAGCATGTGCCAATCGCTCGTTCCTCGTGACCTGGGCCTGCAGAATGGTGCGGATCCGGGCCTCGCTTAGATGATCGCGGGCGGCAACTCTTGCGATTTGTTGTTCCTCCGGGCAGTCGATGACAAGCACGCGATCCACCATTGTCCTCATTGAGCCGGTTTCAATGAGTAGCGGAATGACTATGATGCAATAGGGCGCGTTGATCGTCGCCATCCGCTCGCTGACGATGGCCCGTATTTTTGGGTGGAGAATCGACTCGAGGGCACTTCGTTCTTTGGTGTCGGTAAAGACCAGATCACGAAGGCGACTTCGATTGAGTCGTCCGGACGTATCCAAGACGTCTGATCCGAAGTGATTTACGATTTCTCTCAGGGCGGGTAGGCCAGGTTCAACCAGTTCCCTGGCAATGACGTCGGTGTCGATGACCGGGGCGCCGTGGCGCGCGAACATGGCGGCAATCGTTGACTTGCCGCTGCCGATTCCCCCGGTAAGTCCGATGCGCAGCACGGCACTCAGCCGAGGCGCGCGAACTGAAGATAGGCGCGCGTAATCTGTTCCCCCCACAATAGGGCCACCCATCCAGCCACGCACAGGAACGGCCCGAACGGGATCGGCAGACGCCGGTCCCGGCCGAGTGCAATGATCGCAGCGATTCCCACCAGGGCACCGGAGAACGAAGCGAACAGAATCACGAAGGGCAGCTGTTGCCAGCCGAGCCACGCTCCGAAGGCAGCAAACAGCTTGAAGTCGCCGTAGCCCATGCCTTCCTTACCGGTCAGCCACTTGAAAACGTGAAATACCAACCAGAGCGAGAGATAGCCTGCAGCGGCTCCAACGATGGCGTTCGACGCCGATGCGATCGGTACGAGCAGGTTGATCAGCAGCCCCGCCCAGAGCAGCGGTAGTGTAATGTCGTCCGGCAACAAGTGGTGGTCATAGTCGATGACGGTGAGTGCGATCAAAGTCCAGGTAAATCCGAGCGCCGCGACGGTCTGCCATTGCCATCCAAACTGCCAGGCGACGATCGCAGATGCCAGGGCCGAAGCCAGCTCTACCGCCGGGTAGCGCCAGGAAATGGCCTTCCCGCATTCCCGGCATTTGCCGCCCAGCCACAGAAAGCTGATTACTGGAATATTTTCCAGGGCCTTGATCTGGTGTCCGCAGTGCGGGCAGCGCGAGCGCGGGAGGAGAAGATCAAACCGCTCTGTCTCCTTGCTCTCCAAGGGCGCACTGACCATCTCCGCACACTGGCGACGCCACTTGCGCTCCAGCATCACGGGCAAGCGCAGGATCACGACGTTCAGGAAGCTGCCGACAATCAGCCCCAGCAAACCGGCAGCTAGCGGCAGCACCAGGGGGTAGTGCAGCATGACCGCCTGAAATGACGTCATCGTTCCACCCCGGAGTGGGCACGCCGCACTCGGGCGGTCAAGAGCTAGACGGTAGCGGCCATCTTGAAGATGGGCAGATACATAGCGACAACCAGGCCACCGATGACCACACCAAGAAACACCATGATAATCGGCTCCAGTAGACTCGAGAGGCCAGCGACGGCGTCATCAACCTCGCGTTCGTAGAAGTCCGCCACCTTCCCGAGCATGGTATCGAGTTCACCCGATTCCTCTCCGATGGCAACCATCTGTATGACCATATTCGGAAACAGTCCGGTACTGTTCATGGCGGCCTGCAGCTGCATGCCAGTGCTCACGTCCGAGCGAATGGCGAGTGTGCCCTCATAGTAGACGCGGTTACCGGAGGCACCAGCAACAGAATCCAGCGCTTCAACCAGGGGGACGCCGGCGGCAAACATGGTAGAAAGCGTGCGGGCGAAGCGTGCGATAGTCGCCTTCTTGATGATCTCACCGATAACCGGAACCTTGAGCAGCGTCCGATCCATGGTGTGCTGCGCTTTTTCCGAACGCTTGTAGAAATAGGTGGCGGAGACCACCGTACCAATGATGCCTCCGATGATGACATACCACCATTCTGTGAAAGCGCGCGACAGGTCGATCACCATTTTGGTGAGCGCGGGGAGGTCGGCGCCGAAACCCTGAAACAAGCTCTCGAACTGGGGAATCACAAATACCAGCAACACGGCAGTGATAATAAAGGCAACCACGATGACTGCCGTCGGATAGAAGAGCGCCGACTTGATCTTGCCCTTGATGGCCTCGATTTTTTCCTTGTAAATCGCCAGCTTGTCGAGGATGTTGTCCAGGATGCCGGCTTGCTCGCCAGCTTGAACAAGATTGCAGTAGAGCCGGTCGAAGTAGAGCGGGTGTTTGGAGAGCGCAGCGGTCAAATTGGTGCCGGATTCGACGTCCTGTTTGATCGACAGAATTAGTTCCTGAACGCTTGGATTTTCATGTCCCCTTCCGACGATGTCGAAGGATTGCGCCACCGGGATGCCGGCTTGCATCATGGTTGCGAGCTGACGGGTAAAAATTGCAATGTCCTTGGGCTTAATTGGCTTCTTGAACTTGAATAACTCACCGCGGCGCCGCGCAACGCGTTGCGGGTTAATTCCCTGGCGGCGCAAGGAAACGTTGACCGAGGCGACATTCGCGCCCTCGATCTCACCCTTTACCTTGCGTCCCTGCTTGTCGACACCTTCGTAGGTGAAGAGCGTGGTTTTGGGTTTTCTGACCGCTGCTTGTTGCGCCATGAGTTCCGTACCGGTTATTGATTGGTGACGTTTTCGACTTCTTCGAGGGAGGTGACGCCTTCCCTGACCTTCTTGAGCCCCGATTGACGCAGATCAAGCACGCCCTCTTTTTGTGCCTGCTTTTCAATATCCAGTTGATTGCCCCCGCGCATGATGATCTCGCCGATCGCCTCACTGACGGGCATTACCTGATAGATGCCGACACGGCCCTTGTAGCCGTTGCTGCAGGCGTCACACCCGACTGGTCCGTAGACCGTAATTCCGCCCGCGATGTCTTGTTCCCTGAAACCGGCCCGAACGAGCGCCTGTTTCGGTATGTCGAGCGGCCGCTTGCAGCTATTGCAGAGGCGCCGGCCGAGGCGCTGTGCAATGATGAGGTGTACTGAAGAGGCAATGTTGAAGGGCGCCACGCCCATATTCACGAGTCGCGTCAGCGTCGCGGGCGCGTCGTTGGTATGGAGAGTGGATAGCACCAAGTGACCGGTCTGGGCAGCCTTGATCGAGATTTCGGCAGTTTCCAGATCACGAATTTCGCCGACCATGACGATATCCGGGTCCTGGCGCAGAAAGGCGCGCAACGCTGCAGCAAACGTAAGTCCGGTTTTTTCGTTGATGTTTACCTGGTTGATGCCGCCGAGGTTGATTTCCACGGGATCCTCGGCAGTCGAGATATTATTCTCCGGCAGGTTAAGCATGTTGAGCGCGGTATACAGCGTGACGGTCTTACCGCTACCGGTCGGGCCAGTAACCAGCACCATGCCTTGTGGGCGGCTAATCGCCTCTTCGAAGGAGGCCTTTTGCTCAGGTTCGAAGCCTAGCTTCTCGACGCCAAGCATCGCCGAGGTCGGATCGAGAATACGCAGCACAATTTTTTCGCCCCACAGGGTCGGCAGCGTGCTGACGCGGAAATCGATAGCGCGGTTTTTGGAAATCTTCATCTTGATGCGGCCATCTTGGGGGATGCGCCGCTCGGCGATGTCGAGGCGGGCAAGAATCTTCAGGCGCGCGGAGATGCGTGGCGCAAGCGCGAGCGGGGGGGCAGCAACTTCGTGCAGCACACCGTCTTCGCGATAACGTACCCGATAGGTCTTCTCGTACGGCTCAACGTGAATATCCGAGGCGCCACGGTTGATGGCGTCCATTAATACCTTGTTCACAAACCTGACGATCGGGGCTTCGTTGACACCTTCCTCACCCCCGGCGCCACCGGCGTCATCAACGTCCGCCACAATCTCCAGATTATCGAGACCGTCTAGGGCGCCGTCCTCTGTCAGATTCTGGAAACTTGTGTCGTGCGCCTCGATGCCTTTCTCAAGTACCGTTGCAAGCTTGTCTTCTTCGACAAGGATCGGTTCCGTGATCAACCCTGTGTGGAACTTGATTTCGTCCAGCGCGGCAAGATTGGTCGGATCGCCGATGGCAACATAGAGTCGTTTGCCGCGCTTGAAGATTGGCAGCACGCGGTGACGGCGAAGTATCTTTTCTTCCACCAACTTGACCGGTGCACCCTCGATGTCCAGGGAGCCGATCTGGAACAGCGGTACCCCGAATTCCTCCGAAGCGATCCGCGCCACCGTGGCACCATCGAGTTTCTTGCTCTCGACTAGCTGGGTAACGAACGAGGTCTTGTTGGTAACAGACTGCGCCTGCAGGCGCTCGGCATCTGTTGTGCTGAGCAGCTTGTCGCGCACGAGGCGCAGGGCCAAACCGCTCAAATTGCTTGCCGTGCTCGGAGTTGCCATTCTTGAGTGTTTCGGTAGCTGCGCGTGAGAAAAAGTTGATTTCGGGCGAGGATTGCGTGGCAACCACTGGTTCGCCCGAGGCTTTCCACATAGTAGTTTAGGAATGTGACGACGCCAAACCCGTCCGTGCCTGCGGGCCTAACGCAGGAGAGTTAGCCAAGCGGCCCTTTCTCGGGAAATGGCGGGGCCTTAGCACATGCCCCCCCAAGGCGTTTCCGAGTAACTGCTCGACTGACGGTCGGCGTGTCGGATAGCCGGTTAGGACGAGCTATTTGATGCCTATCAAAGCGACCGCGCGGCATCCACACCACTATTGACCTCTAGCCCATTATTAATTAGAATTATTCTAAATCAGCCCAAGCTGGTTTTTTTAGGTCTGTTCCCACCAAGCACCCAGACATACGAGTAAGGAGACTTTTTCCATGAAACTCAAAGGCAGCAAGACCNNNAATCGATTCCAGAAGGCGTTGGACACCCTCGGGAAGTAGGTTGTTTGGTCCGGTTGCAGAGAGCGGGGCCGGCTATGCGGCCCCCCTCTCTGTCTCGGACGGCGGCGCTTGCCCAGCATCCGCGTGACTTTTTTTGTTAATTTGGGAAGTTAGTCCTCAAGCGATCTGCATCGTGTGGTGGAGATAGGAGAACGACATGGCAGCACCTACCGAAGGAAAACGTGAAGGCAGCCTCGAGGCGCCCACCCGTCATCCACTCGACTGGCAAAGCCCGTCTTTCTACGACGAGGATGCCCTATTCAAGGAACTGGAACGGGTCTTCGACATCTGCCATGGATGCCGTCGCTGCGTGAGCCTATGTCAGTCATTCCCGACATTGTTCGACCTCGTTGATGAATCGCCGACGATGGAGGTCGATGGCGTCAAGAAGGATGATTACTGGCAGGTCGTAGATCACTGCTACCTGTGCGATCTGTGTTTCATGACCAAGTGCCCCTACGTGCCGCCACATGAGTGGAATCTCGATTTCCCGCACCTCATGCTGCGCGCCAAAGCGCTTAAGTTCCGCAAGGGCGACATCAAGACCCGCGACAGGATCCTTACCAGCACGGACACCGTAGGCAAGCTGGCGAGTATTCCGGTTGTGGTGCAGGCAGTAAATGGCGCGAACCAAATTGGCGCATTCCGCAAGGTGCTCGATAGTACGCTGGGCGTTCACCCCGATGCGTTGTTGCCGAGGTATCACAGTCGCACCTATCGCAAGCGCCATGATCCGGCAGCCGCGACCGGTGATGCCATGCCAACGGTCGCGACCAAGGGCCGGGTAGCGGTGTTTGCCACCTGTTACGGCAACTATAACGAACCGCACGTCAATGAAGACCTGGTTGCGGTTTTCCGCCACAACGGAATTCCTGTGACGATTGCCGAAAAGGAACAGTGCTGCGGCATGCCCAAGCTCGAGTTGGGTGATCTTGAGGCGGTGGCCCGAGCGAAGGATGCCAATATCCCCGTGCTGGCACGGCTGGTGGACGATGGCTGGGATATTGTCGCGCCAGTTCCGTCCTGTGCCCTGATGTTCAAGCAGGAACTGCCGCTTATGTTTCCGGACGATCCGCAGGTCCAAAAGGTAAAGAACGCCATGTTCGATCCGTTTGAGTACCTCGCCCTGCGACACAAGGAAGGCAAGCTCAGGACCGACTTCAAGCAATCACTTGGCAAGGTGGCCTACCACGTGCCTTGTCACCTGCGGGTCCAGAACATCGGTCTCAAGACCCGGGATCTCCTGCAGCTTGTGCCGGACACCAAGGTGGACACCATCGAGCGTTGCTCCGGGCATGATGGCACTTACGCGGTGAAGAGTGAATTCCATGAGGCTTCAATGAAGATTTGCCGGCCGGTGGTCGATCGGGTCAAGGCCAGCGAGTGCGATCACTACAGCAGCGACTGCCCGATGGCAGGCCACCAGATCGAGAATGGCTTGAAGAGCGGCAAGGCGCCGGAGCATCCCATGACGCTGCTGCGCACGGCCTATGGAATCTGACGGAACATAATCTTGCTGGGCACGGAAACCATGCAAAAGCTTTCGCGCAACGATCTCATGTCTCTTGAGCAGTATGCCAAGGCGCGTAGCGATTTTCGCGCCAAGGTGATGGCGCACAAGCAGCACCGCAAGGTGCATGTCGGGCCGAATACGACTCTTTATTTCGAGGATCGCCTGACGATGCAGTATCAGATTCAGGAAATGCTGCGCGCGGAGCGAATCTTTGAGGAAGACGGCATCCAGGATGAGCTCGATGCCTACAATCCGCTGATTCCGGACGGCGCCAACTGGAAGGCGACCTTCATGCTCGAGTTTCCCGACGTCGACGAGCGGCGCGTGGCCCTGCAGAATCTGCGCGGCATCGAGAATGCCGTGTGGATCCGGGTGGCCGGTTTCGAGAATGTGCATCCCATCGCCGATGAGGATCTTGAGCGCGAAGACGATACCAAGACCTCTTCCGTGCACTTCTTGCGCTTCGAACTGACCCCCGGGATGGTGACGGCAGTCAAACAGGGTGCCGCCATCTCAATGGGATCCGATCATCCTGCCTACCAGCACAGTGTCGATCCGGTGCCACCAGCAGTGCGCGATTCCCTCGCCGCCGATCTAGGCTGATCGCCACAGCGCCTCGTCGGCCGCGGCGATCTCCGGTATACTCCGCGCGCGTGATGTACCCGCGATGCGCTAACAGATGACGAATCTTGGAAAGTGGCGGTCGGCCCCGACCGTTGTTCTCGCTCTGTTTCTCGTCTTCCTTGTCGGTGCCTGCTCTGGCGTGACCCCGCCTTCCGCGCCGGCCGATACCGTTGCAGAGCAAGAGTGGAAGGAGGACGCGCTCAGCCTGCCCGCCTTCCCACAGGACGCCGATCTGCTGCCGATGACCTTGTCCAAGGCCGTGCCGGCGAGAATCCTTATTGACGGCAAGTCGATTTCCGTCGGAAAGGATGGAGTGGTCCGATACACAGTTGCCGTCGAAGGTAGTGGTGGCGTGCGAAATGTTTTCTTCGAAGGCATTCGTTGCGACACAGGTGAGTTCAAGCAATTCGCCTATGGAACCGCGGAGCAGACGTTTGCGCCGTTTCAGAGTCCCGAATGGGAAAAGATTCGCAACTTCGGACTTGGCGCGTTCCGGTATGAAGCATATCGCCAATATTTTTGTGACATTGGTCGAGTGACGCGGAAACCGGCAGAGATCGTGCGCGAGATTCGATATCCTCAGACGGTCGATGAGTAAAGAGCACGCGGATCGATCCATGGCCAACACCTACGACGCCTCTGCCATTGAGGTTCTGACCGGTCTGGAGCCCGTGCGCAAGCGCCCGGGTATGTACACCTCGACCGACCGACCCAACCACCTAGCCCAGGAAGTTGTCGATAACTCGGTTGACGAGGCCATCGCGGGCCACGCGACCCGTATCGACGTGGTGCTGTACAAGGATGGGTCATTGTCGGTGACCGATAACGGTCGTGGCATGCCAGTGGACAGGCACAAGGGCGAGGGTGTGTCGGGCGTTGAGGTGATCCTCACACGCCTGCATGCCGGTGGAAAGTTCTCCAACAAGAACTACAGCTTCTCCGGTGGTCTGCACGGAGTCGGGGTGTCCGTGGTGAACGCCCTGTCGCGCAAACTTGAGGTGTATGTGCGCCGCGGCGGCAAGGAGTACCGCATGAGCTTTGCCGACGGGCAGAAGACATCGGAGCTGAAGCCGCGTGGCGCGGCCAAGGGCACCGGGACCACAGTTCATTTCTGGCCAGACGAGAAATTCTTCGACTCCCCAAAGTTCAATGTTCCGAGACTCAAGCACGTCTTGCGGGCCAAGGCGGTGCTGTGTCCGGGACTCAAGATCAACTTTCAGGACGAGTCCGACAAGAAAAATGACGAACAGTGGTATTACGAGGACGGCCTCAAGGACTATCTGCTTACAGAGCTTGGCAAGATAGAGCTGATCCCGGAGGATCCGTTCGTCGGGCAGTTCAAGAGCGATGAGGGCGAGGTCAGCTGGGCGATTGTGTGGGCGCCAGACGCGGACCCGCAAATTCTCGAGAGCTATGTCAACCTGATTCCAACTTCGCAGGACGGCACGCACGTCAATGGTTTTCGCCAAGGCCTGACGGATGCGCTGCGGGATTTCTGCGAGTTTCGCAATCTCTTGCCCCGCGGCGTGAAGCTCGCACCCGAGGACGTCTGGGGTAACACAAGCTATGTCTTGTCGGTGAAGCTGCGTGACCCACAGTTCTCCGGGCAGACCAAGGAGCGGCTCACCTCACGCGATGCGGCAACGCTGGTCGGCGGGGTGACGAAGGACGCTTTTGCCGTGTGGCTGGCCCAGCACGTGGTGGACGCTGAGCGTATCGCGAACATCGCCATTGAATCCGCGCAGGAGCGGATGCGCGTTGCAAAGCGCGTGGAGCGCAAGAAAGTGGGTACCGGTCCGGCGCTACCTGGCAAGCTCGCCGACTGCCTCTCCACCGATCTCGGCATGACGGAATTGTTCCTGGTCGAAGGCGATTCTGCCGGCGGTTCCGCCAAGCAGGCGCGCAACAAGGAATTCCAGGCCATCATGCCGCTGCGCGGCAAGATTCTGAATACTTGGGAAGTCGATCCGGCCCATGTGCTGGGCTCCCAGGAGGTACACGACATCGCGGTGGCGCTGGGTGTTGATCCGGGTACCGCGAAGCTCGATGGCCTGCGATATGGAAAGGTTTGCATTCTGGCAGACGCCGACTCCGACGGCGCGCACATTGCGACGTTGTTGTGTGCGTTGTTTGTGAAGCATTTCAAGACACTGGTCGCGGCCGGCCATGTGTATGTCGCGATGCCACCACTCTTCCGCATTGACGTGGGGCAGCAGGTTCATTATGCGCTCGATGAGGAAGAAAAGAAGGCGACGCTCGAGCGAATCCAGAAAGAGAACCCGCGTGCCAGGCCCACAATCACCCGTTTCAAGGGTCTAGGCGAAATGAATCCGCTTCAACTTCGCGAGACCGTCATGGATCCCAACACCCGGCGGCTGGTGCAGCTCGAGGTGAAGACCGGCGACAACACCAACCGCGTGATGGACATGATGCTCGCCAAGAAGCGCGCCGCCGACCGCAAGGACTGGCTCGAGAAGAACGGCAACAAGGCGGAAGTCGCGTAAAGCATCGCAGCCATGGCGAGAAAATCAGGCAGCAAGGGTAAACGTCCGGTACGCGCGAAACATTTGCGCGGCAAGGGCAAGGCAGTCGAAGCGCGGCCACGCGCCGTCAGTATCGAGCGCCTGCCGCTCGCAACCTTCACGGAGAAGGCATACCTCGATTACTCCATGTACGTGGTGCTGGACCGGGCGTTGCCGAACGTGGCTGACGGCCTCAAGCCCGTGCAGCGACGCATCATCTACGCGATGTCGGAGCTGGGGCTCTCGGCCGCCGCCAAGTACAAGAAATCGGCGCGCACGGTCGGTGACGTGCTCGGCAAGTTCCATCCGCACGGGGATAGCGCCTGTTATGAGGCCATGGTGCTGATGGCCCAGCCGTTCAGCTATCGCTATCCGCTGGTAGACGGGCAGGGCAACTGGGGCTCGCCGGACGATCCGAAGTCGTTCGCGGCCATGCGCTACACCGAATCGCGTCTCACGCCCTTCGCACAAGTGCTGTTGTCGGAGCTCGAACAGGGCACGGTGCAATGGGTTCCAAACTTTGACGGCACCCTTGAGGAGCCGAAGATCATGCCGGCGCGCCTGCCGCATGTGTTGTTGAACGGGACGACCGGTATCGCGGTTGGCATGGCCACCGATATCCCGCCACACAACGTGCGCGAGGTAGCGGCGGCCTGCGTTCGGCTGCTGGAGAAGCCGGACTCGACCACCGGCGAGCTGATGAAGCACATCCGGGGGCCGGACTACCCGACCGAGGCCGAGATCATCACGCCAAAGGGCGAGATTCGGTCCATGTACAACAGTGGCACGGGAAGCATCCGCGCGCGGGCGCGCTGGAATCGCGAAGATGGCGACATTGTCATTACTGCGCTGCCACACCAGGTATCGCCGGCCAAGGTGCTGGAGCAGATCGCCCAGCAGATGCAGCAGAAGAAGCTGCCGATGGTCGAGGACCTGCGCGATGAGTCCGATCACGAGAATCCCATCCGCCTCGTGATCGTGCCGCGTTCGGGGCGTATCGACCCGAAGGAGCTGATGGATCACCTGTTCGCAACCACCGATCTCGAGCGCTCCTACCGCGTGAATCTCAACGTGATCGCGCTCGATGGGCGCCCGCGTGTATTTGGTCTGAAGGAGCTGCTCAGTGAGTGGCTCAAGTTCCGCATGGTCACCGTGCGCCGGCGCCTGCAGCATCGACTGGACAAGGTGCTGGCGCGCTTGCATATCCTTGACGGACTGCTAATCGCCTATCTCAATCTCGACGAAGTGATTCGCATTATCCGCCGTGAGGATGAGCCGAAGCCGGTCTTGATGAAGCGCTTCAAACTCACCGAGATCCAGGCAGAGGCCATTCTCGAGACCAAGCTGCGGCATCTCGCCAAGCTCGAGGAGATGAAGATCAAGGGCGAGCAAAAGGAGCTTGCCAAGGAACGCGCGGAACTCGAGAGTATTTTGAAAAGCGCGATCAAGCTGAAGCAAAAGGTACGCGACGAGATCATTGCCGATGCCGAGGAGTTCGGCGATGCCCGTCGCTCGCCGCTGGTGGAGCGCGAGGCCGCCAAGGCGATTGACGTCACCCAGCTGCTGCCGACCGAGCCGATCACCGTGGTGTTGTCGGAGAAGGGTTGGGTGCGCGCCGCCAAGGGTCACGAGGTCGACGCCCGCGCGCTCGAGTACAAGACCGGTGACCGGTTTCTACAGGCGGCGCGCGGCAAGAGCAACCAGTTCGCGGTGTTCCTCGATTCGACCGGCCGTTCCTACACACTGCCGGCACACAAGCTGCCGTCCGCACGCGGCCATGGTGAACCGCTGGCATCGAGTCTCAATCCGCCACCCGGTGCCAGTTGGGCGGGTGTGATGATGGGGGCGCCGGAAGATCTCTATTTGCTTGCCTCGGATGCCGGCTATGGTTTTGTGTGCAAGCTTGGCGATCTCATTACAGATCGTCGCGCCGGCAAGGCCATGCTCAAGGTGCCGAAGGGTGCGAAGGCGCTGCCGCCGCGGCGGATCTCCGATATCAAGGAAGACTGGTTGGCGGCTGTCACCATCAAGGGCAACGTGCTGGTCTGCGCGGTCGGCGACCTTCCGTCAATGGACAAGGGCAAGGGAGAGAAGATTCTCTCCATTCCTGGTGCGCGAGTCGCCAAGCGCGAGGAGTATCTTGCCGGTATCGCGGTCTTCCGCGAGGGGCAGGGGCTCTTGCTGCGCACTGGCAAGGGCGAACTGAAGCTCAGGCCGGGGCAGGAGATCGACCGTTATGTTTCCGAGAAGGGCTTGCGTGGTTCGAAGCTTCCAAAGGGTCATCAGGAAGTGAAAGAGATCGAAACCATTGACAAGTAGCGATCGGCCGCACTGAACAGCATTATTCAACTCAGCGGGAGGCGCCATGTCCCAAATTCCGACCGCCGATCTCGCGGGCCTGATCTGGTTTCTGATTCTCTGGATCGGCTACACCCAATACGCCGATCGATATGCGAGGCGTGAACGCTCCCTGCGCGCCGTCATGCACGTCCATCGGCTGCAGTGGATGCGCAGCATGCTGACGCGCGAGAACCGCATGGTCGATGCCGGCATCGTCAGTAATCTGCAACAAAGCGTGTCGTTCTTCGCTTCGGCCACCCTGCTTATCCTCGCCGGGCTCATGACCCTGCTTGGGTCGAGCGAGAAGGCGATCGTGCTCATTCATGAACTCTCGTTCGCGAGCCAGCCCACCCTGTTGCTCTGGGAACTGAAGTTGCTCGTGCTCGTCGTGATATTCGTGCATGCGTTCTTTAAGTTCACCTGGGCGCTGCGCCAGTTCAACTACTGTTCGGTGCTGATTGGTGCTGCGCCCCGGCCGCCGGACGGGGGAAACGCAGACGCCCACGCGGTACGTGCCGCAGAGGTGAGCACCCGCGCCTCCAAGGACTTCAACCAGGGCTTGCGGGCGTATTACCTGAGCCTCGCAGCGCTTGGCTGGTTCGTCAGCGCGTGGGTCCTTATGTTCGCGACGACGCTTGTAATCGGCGTGTTGTACTGGCGCGAGTATCATTCTGCAGCACTACGTACGCTGGAACGCGAGCCGGGCTAGGCTGGGCATGGCCGCCCGGCGGTAGCAGGACCCACGTGTAGAATACGTGTCATGCGCATCGCTGCGATCATCGAGTACGACGGCTCGGGTTTCTCGGGCTGGCAGCGTCAAACTGATGCGCGCTCCGTGCAGCAATGCGTGGAGGAGGCGCTGTCGGGGATCGCCGATCATGCCGTGGCGGTGACAGTGGCCGGGCGCACGGACGCCGGCGTGCACGCGTGCGCACAGGTTGTACATTTCGATACCGACGCACTGCGCAGCAATTATGCGTGGGTGCGCGGCACCAACTCCAATCTGCCGGCCGATGTCGCGCTGCTGTGGGCGAGCGAGGTCGAGAGCAGCTTTCACGCCCGCTACTCAGCTACCGCGCGAGAGTACCGATATGTGGTCGTGAACCGTCCCGTACGTCCGACCTATCTGGCCCGACGCGTAACGCATGAATATCGGCCGCTAGACGTGAAGCGCATGCAGTCAGCCACGGGCTTTCTTATCGGTGCGCACGACTTCTCGGCGTTTCGCGCAGCCGAGTGCCAGGCCAAGAGCCCGGTGCGCGAGCTGCGCGCGCTGGAAATAGCGCGCACAGGCGATTTCGTGACCATCACCGTGCGCGCCAATGCCTTTTTGCATCACATGGTGCGCAATCTTGCTGGCGTCTTGATGGACATCGGCTCCGGAGAGCGCGAGCCGCATTGGGCAAGAGAGGTGCTGGAGGCGCGTGACCGCAAGCTGGGCGGCATCACGGCGCCACCGGATGGCCTGTACCTCACGGCGGTCGATTACCCCGAAACGTACCGCATTCCCCGCGCGAAGGCGCCCTTGCCACCACTGGCGTGACACTTGGGTACCTGCCTTACGCGGCGTAACCCCAGACCGCGTAAAGCGGGTCGGCGTCCGGAAACTGCCCTGCATACTTGTCGTCAGCCGGACGCGACCAACCGCGCGCCGACTCGGTCGCTAGTTCGGCGAATCCGCCGGCACAACGAAAGTATTCCAGCACGAGACCCATGCGCTCGAACGGATGTAACGCGGGCCAGAGCTGGATCACCTTGGGCGGGAACCAGCGTTCCGAAAACGTCAATACGAACGGCGCGCCGGCTCTTAGGACACGTCGCACTTCCTTCAGTACTTCAAGTGGTCTCACCAGGTACTCTACCGAGGCGGTGCAGATCGCGGCATCGAACTGCGTATCGGCATAGGGCAGAGATGGGCTCTCGTTCAAGTCATGTACCGTGCGCACGGAGAGTCGCGAATTCCTGTTCAACTCATCGGCATTCAGCCCAAGACCAGTGACTTCCACATCGAGCCCTTCGGGGAGGTGCGACACCCAGCTCGACATCAGGTCCAGTACGCGCATGCCTGGTCTGAGGTGGCGGCCATAGAGTGCGCTGATCTGGCTGCGTACGAGGCTGTCGAGGTGCTGAACCAGTCGCGGCTGGTAGTAGAACAGCTTGTCGGGACGCTCATCGATGCGCATGAATGGATCGTCCGACTCGAAATCAGTTGCGACGTCCGGATGCGGCGCCTGCATGCCAGGGCCATTGCCGGTGAGCTCTAGCGGAACATCCTGGCTGCGACCGCCGGTGTCGGCGGTGGTGCCAAGAGGTTGCACAATCTGCGCTTCGACCAGCAACGCGAAGCGCGCCAACGGGTCATTGAGATCGATGGAGGCACGACCGTCGCGTTCGCCCAAATAGCGGAACGGACGGCGATCGCCGCTAAACACATCGGATAGTTGTTCGATCATGCCGCGCGGATAGAAGCGTCCCGCGCGCGGAGTGAGGCTCTCGCCGGTGCGCAGTTGCAACTTGATCTGTTGCGGCCGCACGCGCTGAATCTGTTCAGCACTCCATGGCGCAACCAGTTCGCCGGGCGCGAATGACTCACTGACGGCGACGCCAGGCGCGGCTGCGGCGAGCCGGTCAGCGAGCGAGCCCGGGAAGAAGTCACGCCAGAAGTTCAGTCTCTCGAAGTAGCGTCGCTCCGCATGGCGCGCACCAGCGCTTGTCCAGCGAAGCGCGAATTCGACAGCGGCAAGTTTGGAAGTTGGCATGGGGCATAAATGGGCACAGCAGCCTGCTGCGATCAACGGGTTGCCGTCGCTGGATTACTTTTGCGCATCTCCAGTGAGGGGCACAAAGCGCACCGCCAGTACCTTTTGGGTGGTGACTCGGCCGGTTTCGTCCTTGGTCGCCAATATCAGCTGTTGCTGGCCGAACGGGTTGCCCACCGGAATCGCCATCCGTCCATTGGGCTTCAGCTGCTCCAGCAGTCGCGGCGGGATGTGATTGGTTGCCGCAGTCACGATTATGGCATCGTACGGGGCATGCTCAGCCCAGCCGTGATACCCGTCACCAATGCGCGCATAAACCTTGTGATAGCCGAGCTGGGCAAGACGCTTGCGCGCCATTTCGCCGAGCGCCGGGATGATTTCGATCGTGAAGACTTCAACGCCAAGTTCCGCTAGGATCGCGGCCTGATAGCCCGATCCGGTTCCCACCTCCAGGACGCGTTGGCCGGCTCGGGGGGAAAGCAACTCGGTCATGAGGGCGACCACGGTCGGCTGGGAGATGGTTTGGCCGTAACCGATCGGTAGTGGCCGGTTCTGGTAGGCGTCAGTTCGCATCGACGCGGCGACAAACTCGTGGCGCGGCACCCTCCCTATCGCGCCGAGAATCCGGCCTCGCGGCTCGTTTTCTCCTGGCCTTGGGTGGATACGGTCGAGATCATGTCCCACCTCAGCGACGAGGGCGGCACGTGCGGCACTAAATCGTGCATCAGCGGCGTCGGCGGCCCAGAGCGAGCTGGCGCCTGACAAGAGCACGACCGACAGCAGCGCGGCTCCAACGTGGCGGCCCGCAATACGCTGGCAAGAAATTTCATGCAGGCTGCACATCATGTCCGTCCGATACCGACATGATACGCCTCGCGTCAGGGGGATCAGAAGTCCTTGTCGAGTAACGGAATGACAGGTGCGCCCGCCGCGACGCCACGCTCGCGCAGGGCCTGGTCACGCTGCGCGATGAGCAGTGTGGTCTGGATGGTCTTTAGCAGTTCGGCTTTGTTGATTGGCTTGGAGAGGAAGCCCTTGGCACCGATGCGCGTTCCCCAAATGCGATCGGAGGGCTGGTCGTTACCACTTACAATGATGATCGGCGTGTAGCGCGTGTCGGGTTTGGCACGAATGGCGCGGGTCGCCTCGAAGCCGTTCATGCGCGGCATCACGATATCCATGAGGATGAGATCGGGGCGGTAGCGCTCGGCCATGTCGACCGCCTGCGCGCCGTCGAACGCCGCGACTGTCAGATAACCGGCCGATTCCAGTATGCGCTGCAGCGCGATGTTCACGGTGCGAGAATCGTCTACCACGAGGACGGCCGTTTGACGGGACGGTTCGGCCGACCCGGAAGGCATGTCCTTTTGGCCCAATATGCGGGCAAGGAAGTGGTTGCGCGCGTCGTGATTCACAGCGTCTCCTTCTCGGGTGGAAGGCAGGGAATGGTCCCTATCGCACGCGCGAAGCATACCATGCTGCATCGGGCGACCGTTCCCGCGGGGCCTGCTGCGCCTGCCCGATCTGCACAAGATCTGGCACAAGGGCGCTGTTTCGACTCCCAGTATGGCCGAGCGCATGCGGACATCGAGCTCTGCCCGGATAGCCGGACGTTGCGGGGTGGCCGGTGGCGTCGCCGGGCTTGTCGGGTCTCGATAATTCCGTGCCCTCGGGGGCTCTGTTAAGCTCACGCCGGCACCTCTCACCATGCCTACGCGCATCAAGATTTGCGGGATCACGCGCCCGGACGACGGTTTGGCGTCGGCACGAGCCGGTGCCGACGCCATCGGGCTCGTGTTTGAGCCGCGCAGCCCGCGGTTCGTTGGCGCCGACCAGGCGCTCGCCGTGGTCCGGGCGTTGCCGCCCTTTATAAAAATCGTGGGGCTTTTCGTGAATGCGGCGGCCGAGCAGGTCCGGGATGTCATGGGGCGGGTACCGCTCGATCTGTTACAATTTCATGGGGACGAACCCGCTGATTTTTGCCGCATTTTCTCCCGACCCTATCTGAAGGCCATCTCCATGCGCGAAGGCATCGATGTACGTTCCGCCGTGGGACGCTATCCGGACACGGCGGCAGTCCTGCTCGATACGCATCATGTGCAGCTCGCCGGCGGAACCGGTGAACGCTTTGACTGGTCACGCATTCCGACCGACCTAGGCAAGCCGCTGGTGCTGGCCGGGGGCCTCACGCCTGACAATGTCAGTGCGGCGGTTCGTCAGGTCCGCCCCTACGCGGTAGATGTGAGCAGTGGCGTTGAGCAGAGCAAGGGGATCAAGGACGCGCACAAGATCACCGCGTTTGTCGAAGCCGTGAGAAGGAGCGATTGACGTGAAGGCCTACGCTCTTCCGGACACGCGCGGGCACTTCGGCGCATACGGCGGCATTTTTGTCTCCGAGACCCTCATGCAGCCGCTGGAGGCCTTGCGTGAGGCCTACGAGCGTTTACGCGATGATGTCCGATTCCAGGAGGAGTTTGCCGAAGACCTGCGCCTGTACGTGGGGCGCCCAAGCCCGCTCTATCCGGCTCGCCGGTTGACGGAGTCGTGGGGCGGGGCACGCGTGTACCTCAAGCGTGAGGACCTGAATCACACCGGCGCGCACAAGATAAATAATACCATCGGCCAGGCACTGCTCGCCCGGCACATGGGCAAACGGCGTGTCATCGCCGAGACCGGTGCCGGCCAGCACGGTGTGGCGAGCGCCACGGTGGCCGCTCGCTTTGGGCTCAAGTGTGTGGTCTACATGGGTTCGGAGGACATCAAACGGCAGGCGATCAACGTATTTCGCATGAAGCTGCTCGGTGCCGAGGTGATCCCGGTTGAATCCGGATCCAAGACTCTCAAAGATGCATTAAACGAGGCCATGCGGGACTGGGTCACGAATGTAGATGACACGTTCTACATAATCGGCACCGTTGCCGGCCCGCATCCGTATCCGATGCTGGTGCGTGATTTTCAGAGTGTGATCGGTCGCGAAGTGCGCTACCAGATCATGGAGTTCGAGGGTCGTTTCCCGGACGCGCTGGTCGCCTGTGTCGGCGGCGGGTCCAACGCCATGGGGCTCTTCTATCCGTTCATGAACGATGAATCCGTGGCGATGTATGGCGTCGAGGCAGCCGGTGAGGGCATCGAGACCGGACATCATGCGGCCACCCTGTGTGCCGGGCGCCCGGGGGTGTTGCACGGCAACCGCACCTATCTGCTGGAAACCGATTCCGGTCAGATCATTGAGACGCACTCCATATCCGCTGGCCTCGACTATCCGGGTGTCGGCCCGGAACACGCCTATCTGAAGGACAGCAGGCGCGCCCAGTATGTCGGTATCACGGATCGCGAAGCGCTGGATGCCTTCCATGAGCTGACTCGCACAGAGGGGATCATGCCGGCGCTGGAGTCGGCCCACGCGATCGCCTATGCGAAGAAACTCGCTCGCGAGCTCGGACGGAACAAGGTGATCGTGGTGAATCTCTCCGGTCGCGGTGACAAGGACATCCACACGGTCGCAAACCTCGAGGGGATCAAGGTCTAGATGTCGCGCATTGGCGATCGTTTTGCGGCGCTGCGCACCAGCGGGCGGCGGGCACTGATTCCCTATATCACGGCGGGGGATCCGGAGAGGTGGGTCACCGTGCCGCTCATGCACGCGTTGGTGGAAAGCGGCGCCGATCTGCTGGAGCTGGGCGTACCGTTCTCCGATCCGATGGCGGATGGACCCGTGATTCAGCGCGCCTCGGAGCGCGCGCTCAAGCACAGCATAACCCTGGCGCAGGTGCTTGGGATGGTGCGCGAGTTCCGGACGAAAGATCCCGCTACCCCCGTGATTCTCATGGGGTATCTGAATCCGATTGAGGTGATGGGCTACGAGCGCTTCGCGCGTGAGGCGGCTGCGGCGGGTGTGGACGGGGCGCTGACCGTGGATATGCCGCCGGAGGAATCCGGCGAGTTTGCGCGTGCGCTGCGCGCGCACGGTCTGGACGGCATTTATCTGCTCGCGCCGACCAGTACCGAGAATCGCATCCAGCGCATCGCCGACAGCGCCAGCGGCTTCATCTATTATGTTTCACTGCGCGGCGTCACCGGCGCAAGTCATCTGGATCTTGCCGAGGTAAGCGCCAAGCTGCGCAGTATTCGCAAGCACACCGCGCTGCCGGTGGGCGTCGGCTTCGGGATTGGCACGCCGGAGACCGCTGCTGCGGTGGCTGAGTTCGCCGACGCGGTGATCGTCGGCAGTGCGATCGTCCGGCGCATAGAGGAAAGCGAAGACCAACCTGATAAAATCCTCGCGGAAATACCGGGATTTCTTGCGCAGTTGCGTCGGGCCATGGACCGCGCGACTGTCCGTCCTGAACCTGCTTCCGGAGCGAGTCGATGAGCTGGTTTGACAAGCTGGTCCCGCCCAAGATCAAGAGCCAGGGTGCCAAGCGCGTCTCGGTTCCAGAAGGGCTGTGGAAGAAGTGTCCGGCGTGCGGCGCGGTGCTTTACAGCGCCGAGCTCGAGAACAGTCTTAATGTCTGTCCAAAGTGTGCGCACCACATGCGCATCGGGGCGCGGCGCCGGCTCGATCTGTTTCTGGATCCGGAACCGCGCCATGAGATTGGCGATAACCTCGCACCGCTCGATATCCTCAAATTCAAAGACACCAAAAAGTATCGCGACCGGCTCGCTGAGGCGCAGCAGACCACGGGTGAGCGCGATGCGCTGGTGGTGGTGCGCGGCGCCGTCAAGGGGCTGCCGCTCGTCGCCTGTGCGTTCGAGTTTGCTTTCATGGGTGGTTCGATGGGCTCAGTGGTGGGTGAGCGCTTCGTGCGCGCGGTCACAGCGAGCCTGGAGCACCAGATTCCGCTGGTGTGCTTCTCGGCGAGCGGCGGCGCACGCATGCAGGAGGCGCTGTTCTCGCTGATGCAAATGGCCAAGACTTCCGCAGCGCTCACCAAGCTCGCCGAGCGTGGCATTCCCTATGTCTCGGTGCTTACCGACCCGACCATGGGTGGTGTGTCGGCGAGCCTCGCGATGTTGGGCGACCTGATCGTGGCCGAGCCACGTGCGCTGATCGGCTTTGCCGGACCGCGCGTGATCGAGCAGACCGTGCGGGAGAAGCTGCCGGAAGGCTTCCAGCGTTCGGAGTTCCTGCTGGCACACGGTGCCATCGACATGATCATCGACCGGCGCGATATGCGCGAGCGGATAGTCTCGGTGCTGGCGATGCTTACCCGGCAGGCGGCGCCAAGTGTCGCGTCGGCCGAGGCCGAGAGCGAGCCTGGCATTGGGTAGCTCCGCCGGACCGGCGCGAGACCTCCCCCGCGTCATAAATCGCTGAAATCCACTTCTTCCGTCCATCGCCATTAGCGCAACCGAACGCCGTACCCTTGATCAGTGGCTCGCCTGGATCGAGCGGCTGCACCCGCGTTCAATTGAGCTTGGGCTTGACCGCGTCCACGCCGTGCTCAAGCGGCTGGCGCTGCTCCCATTGCCGTTCGCGGTTTTCACGGTGGCTGGCACCAACGGAAAGGGCTCCACCGTGGCCATGCTGGATGCCATTCTTCGTGCCGGCGGTTACCGTGTGGGCACCTATACGTCTCCGCATATCGTGCGTTACAACGAGAGAGTGCGGTTGCATGACCGTGATGCCACCAATACGGAGTTGTGCGAGGCGTTTGCCCGGGTGGAAGCCGTTCGCGGCGAGATTCCGCTCACGTATTTCGAGTTCGGTACACTTGCCGCGCTGCAGCTGCTGGTGAGCGCACACCTCGATGTCGCGGTGCTGGAAGTCGGCATGGGCGGGCGGCTCGATGCTGTGAACGCCATTGACGCCGATTGTGCGATTGTCACGAGCGTCGACATCGATCACGTGCAATGGCTTGGCCCAACCCGTGAAGAGATCGGTCGCGAAAAGGCGGGCATCTATCGCAGTGGTCGCCCCGCGATCTGTGGGGACGAGCATCCGCCGCACTCGTTAGTTGAGTATGCGGCGGACATCGGCGCCGCGCTTGCGATTCGCGGGCAGGATTTTGATTTCGAGCGTGCTGCGACGACGGACGCAGGATGGGTGTGGCGGTCGCGCACGCAGGTGCGAAGTGGTTTGCCGGTACCAACCCTGCGCGGCGATCACCAGTTCGCCAATGCTGCCACGGCGCTGATGGCGCTGGAAACCATGGCTGACGGGCTGCCGGTTTCCCAGGCGCATATTCGCGACGGGCTTTTCCAGGCGCGGGCGTCGGGACGTTTCCAGGTAGTTCCCGGTAGCCCATTGCAGATACTAGATGTGGCGCACAATGCCGAGGCCGCGCGCTCGCTGGCCCGCACGCTCGCGCAGATGCCCTGTGGTGGCCGTACCATCGCGGTATTTGGCATGCTGGCGGACAAGGACATTGCGGCGGTAACGGAAGCAATGCGAAGCGTGGTGGATAGCTGGTATGTCTTCACGCTGGCGCTTCCGCGCGGCGCCCGCGCGAACGAGCTGAGCAGTGTACTCACGGCGCAAGGGATCGACGACGTGCAGGAGTTCGATGCGCCAGTCGCGGCACATACTGCAGCGGTTGCGGCTGCGCAGCCATTCGATCGCATTGTGGTTTTTGGATCGTTCTACACGGTCGGTGATATACTTGCGCGGCTCGCGTAGCCGTAACACCCCCGATGGCCCAAAAAGACAGCGAACCGACCAGTTTTGATCCCCGGCACCGCATCATTGGCGCGATCATCGTGGTGTCGCTTGCCGTCATCTTCATTCCGATGATTCTCGATGAGCGCGATGCGCCGTCGCAGCTCAAGGACGTGACCGAGATTCCCAAGCGCGCCACGGATGCCGATGAAGCCACGACCAAGGTGGTCGTCACGCCGGTCGGCGAGCTTGGCACTGAAAAGGGCAAGAGCGTGCCGGACTCTGGCGTGCCCTCGGTGCCCGACGCTGCGGCTCCAAAAACGGAGGGCCAGGCGCCGTCGCGCCAACCGCTTCCCGTGACCAGCGAGAGCACTCCGCCAGCGCCTGTCGCGAAGCCGGCAGAGAAGCCAGCGGAGAAGACACCGTCGGCGACTGCCGGCGGAACCTGGTATGTCCAGGTTGGTGTCTATTCCAATCGTGATAACGCGCAACGTGTTGTTGAAAAGCTCAAGGGACGCGGTTTCGCAGTGGTGACGGATACCGTCAACATCGAGGGTGGTAAGGCGACGCGCTTGCGTGTCGGTCCGTACCGAGACAAGTTTGCTGCGGAAAAGGCAGCTGCGCGAATTGAGAAGGACACGGGGCTGCATGGCATCGTTAGACAGGTGCGCTGAAAGGCCGCGACGTGAATTTTTTTGATATCGGCCTGCTCGCGATGGTGGCGATTTTTGCCAGCATCGGTGCATGGCGTGGTTTCGTGCGTGAAGTCATGGCGCTCGTTACCTGGGTTCTGGCGATCCTGATTGCCTGGATATTTGCGCCAGACCTCACGGGCAGCTTCGAAGGCATTAGCAGGGATCCCGCGCTTCAGCAGGTCCTTTCGTTCATTGTCATATTCATTGGCGTTTTTATCGTGGGCACGGTTGTTTCCCTGGTGCTAAACCGGCTGGTCCTTAAGAAGGAGGCACTCAAAGTGCCGAACATCCTGATGGGCGGCGTTCTCGGTACCGTACGAGGCGTGGTGGTGATCGTCATTGCCTTCATGCTGGCCGGGCTGACGCCGCTGCCTGGCAGTGACTGGTGGCGAAGCGCGCGATTGGCGCCATATTTCGAGCGGTTGGCGATACAGGCGAGCGCGTATATTCCGCGTGACATTGCCCGCCATATTCGCTACGGGTAGAATTCGATTTTAATCCCCGGAGGTCGCGGCCCGCATGTGCGGCATCATCGGCATTGTTGCCAAAGGCCCGGTGAATCAGGCTCTCTACGAGGGGCTGCTGGTCCTGCAGCATCGCGGCCAGGACGCCGCCGGCATCCTTACCTGTCACGACAAGCGCATTCACCTGCGCAAGGACAACGGTCTGGTACGCGATGTCTTTCAGCAGCGCCACATGGAGGCGCTGCCGGGCGACATGGGCATCGGCCACGTCCGCTACCCAACCGCCGGATGTGATTCGCCCGCCGAAGCACAGCCGTTCTACGTGAATTCGCCGTTTGGAATCGCGCTTGCGCATAACGGCAACCTCACCAATTCCGAACAGCTTAAGGACGAGCTGTTCCGCGAAGACTTGCGGCACATCAACACCGAATCGGATTCCGAAATTCTCCTGAATGTCTTCGCGCATGAGCTGCAGGATGTGGCCAAGCTCACGCCGACACCGGATCAGATCTTCCACGCCGTGTCAGCCGTGCACCGGCGCTGCCGCGGGGCCTACGCGGTGACCATGCTGGTGACCGGCTATGGCATTGTCGGCTACCGGGACCCAAATGGCATTCGCCCGCTCGTCTTCGGGCGGCGCGACACCGACGCCGGTGCCGAGTACATGTTCGCCTCCGAGTCGGTGGCGCTCGATGTGCTCGGTTTCAAGCTGGTCCGCGATGTAGCGCCCGGCGAATGTATCGTCGCGACCCGTGATGGCGACGTGTTCAGCCAGCAATGTGCCGAGAACCCGCAGCATGCCCCCTGTATTTTCGAATTCGTTTATTTCGCGCGTCCGGACTCGGTCATGGACGGCATCTATGTGCACAAGACACGATTGCGCATGGGCGAGCGACTGGCTTCGAAGATCAAGCGTGTCTGGGCTGATCAGGACATCGATGTGGTGATTCCGATCCCGGATACCTCGCGTACTGCCGCATTGCAGATGGCCAACGAGCTCGGCCTGCGCTATCGGGAAGGTTTCATCAAGAACCGCTACATCGGCCGCACTTTCATCATGCCGGGCCAGGCGCAGCGCAGAAAATCCGTGCGTCAGAAATTAAACGCGATCGACGTTGAGTTCAAGGGTAAGAACGTGCTGTTGGTGGACGATTCGATTGTGCGTGGCACCACTTCAAAGCAGATCATCCAGATGGCGCGCGAGGCTGGTGCGCGCCGGGTGTATTTTGCTTCCGCTGCGCCGCCGGTGCGATTCCCGAACGTATACGGAATTGATATGCCGTCGGTGAACGAGTTGATTGGCAACGGACGCAGTGAAGAGCAGATCAGTGCGGTGATTGGTGCGGACCGGCTCGTCTACCAGGACCTTGCGGACCTGCTTGCTTCGGCACGCGACGGTAATCCGCGCATCCGGCACTTCGATGCTTCGTGCTTCGATGGACAGTACATCACTGGCGATGTTACCCCGGCCTATCTCGACCAGATCGAGCAGCAGCGTTGCGATACCGCCAAGGAGGGTCGCGTCGGCGGCTCGGTGAACGATCACATCAACGCCGAGGTGCTAGCCTTCCCGCGTTAGCGTGCCGGCGCCGCGCGTCGTTGACACCGCGCGGGCGGTGCGCTAATTTTTGCGATAGTACGGCGCCGATTTGAGCATCAGCTTGCGGGCGCGTTACAAATGCAGCTAAAGCGGGGTTGAACCTGCCTCCAAGCCGCATTTGCGGCTTTTTTGATGCCCGCAAGTCACCCAGCGCCGGTATTTCGGTCAAGCATATTTGACGAGGAGTCGTGGCGATGACTGACGATTGGAGCGACTGGGCTTTCGATACCCGCGCGGTGCGCGCCGGCCAACACCGAACCCCCGAGGGCGAACACGCCGAGCCGATCTTTCCGACCTCGAGTTTCGTGTTCGCGAGCGCCGCCGAGGCCGCGGAGCGTTTTTCCGGAGCGCGGCCGGGAAATATTTATTCGCGCTTCACCAACCCGACCGTACGGGCGTTCGAGGAGCGGCTGGCTGCGTTGGAGGGTGCCGAGAGCTGCGTGGCGACTGCCTCCGGCATGGCGGCCATTCTTGCGGTCGGCATGGCCTTGCTGAAGCACGGAGAGCACGTTGTCGCTTCGCGTAGCATCTTTGGTCCGTCAGTCATTTTGTTCAACAACTATCTCGGTCGATTCGGGGTTGAGACCACGTTTGTTCCGCTTTCCGACTACGCGGCTTGGGAACGGGCGATCCGCCCGAATACCCGCCTGCTCTTTGTCGAGACGCCCTCGAACCCGCTTACCGAAGTCGCAGATATTGCCCGACTGGCCGCGCTTGCGCGGACCAAGGGTTGTCTGCTGGTCGTGGACAACTGTTTCTGCACGCCGGCGCTTCAGTTGCCGCTCAGGCTCGGCGCCGACATTGTGGTTCACTCCGCCACCAAATATCTCGACGGGCAGGGCCGCTGCATTGGTGGCGCGGTGCTCGGCAACGCCGAGCTGGTCGGCAAGGAAGTATTCGGGTTCCTGCGCACTTGCGGCCCCACCATGAGTCCATTCAACGCCTGGGTGTTTCTCAAGGGCCTCGAAACACTCAGTTTGCGGATGAAGGCGCACAGCGCCAACGCGCTGGCGCTCGCCCAGTGGCTGGAACAACAGCCGGCCGTGAAGCGCGTCCACTATCCAGGGCTCGCGTCACACTCTCAGCACGAGCTCGCCCGGCGCCAGCAGTCGGGTTTCGGCGGCATCGTATCGTTCGAGCTGAAAGGGGGCCAGGATGCCGCCTGGCGCGTGGTCGATGGCACGCGCGTATTCTCAATCACCGCCAATCTCGGGGACACCAAGAGCACCATCACGCACCCGGCGACCACAACCCACGGCCGTCTGACGCCGGAACAACGCGCCGAGGCGGGCATCACTGACGGTCTTATCCGAATTTCGGTTGGGCTAGAAGATGTCGAGGACCTGAAGCGTGACCTCGCCGCCGGTCTGCTTGCCTGAGCATCGCCCGCAGCGTCGTCGCCTGTTGTGAAGGAATTGTGGCGCAACAAATGGACGCGACGGGCGTTATTTGGTCTGTTGCTGGTCGCGATTGTCACTGGGGTTCGTGGCTGGCAGCAGCGCGACTTGGTCGCGGGGCGCGCACCACCGCTCTACGGCACGAGTGTCGTCGGTCAGACTGTTACCCTGGACGCGCCACAGCGGCCGACGCTGGTGTACTTCTGGGCCACCTGGTGTCCGGTTTGTCGCCTGGAGGAGTCGACGATCGAGTCCATCGCGGCCGACCACCCCGTGGTGACGGTTGCCATGCAGTCCGGGACCGACGCAGACCTCGTGCACCATCAGAAGAAGCGTGGGCTCAAGGCAGTGGTGCTTAATGACAACACTGGGGAGCAGGCGGGCAACTGGGGTGTGCGAGTGACGCCGACGTTCTTTGTGATTGATCGGCATGGCCGGATTCGTTTTCGGGAAACCGGCTACACTTCCGAGGCCGGCCTGCGCGTCAGGTTGTGGTGGGCGAATCGCTGACAACCATGAACCGGCTCCGCATATGCTATCGGTCTTGTGGCCCAAGCGAATCGTGCGCGGCACTGGTAATGGTGCAATGACGCGCGTGCCCGAGCCCCGCGCGCTGTTGCTCGCGTGCTTTGAAGCCGCTCTCGCCGCTGTCGACGGACGGACGTCTGTTTCGCGGTTTCTGCGTGCGGAGCCGATCGGTAGTGCGGTCCATCTTGTCGCGATCGGCAAGGCGGCCGTGCCGATGGCGCAAGGCGCACTGGATGTGCTCGGTGCGGGGATCGTGGACGCGATCATCGTTACCAAGGATGCCGCGGGAGTGCCGCTTCCCTGGCCGGTGCGGGAAGCGGGTCATCCCGTTCCGGACCTACGCAGCCTGGAAGCGGGCACGGCGCTGCGCGATTTCGTACGCCGGCTTCCGCGAAACGCGGTCGTGCTGGTGCTGCTTTCCGGCGGCGCATCCGCGCTGGTCGAGCAATTGCCGGACGGCGTGAGCCTTGATGATTTGCGTCGGCTCACAGACTGGCTTCTCGGCTCGGGGCTCGACATTGCGGCGATGAACCGAATTCGCAAACGTGTCTCGCGCATCAAGGGTGGACGCCTGGCCGAGATGCTTCATCCGCGGCCGGTACATTGTCTTGCCATATCGGATGTGCCGGGCAACGAGCCCGGCGCCATAGGTTCGGGACCGCTGGTGGCTGCGGCAGGCAGCGAACCCGAGCAGACCGCCCTTCCGGATTTCGTGAATCGCATGCTGGCGCACAGCGCGCCACTTCCATTGGTCGGTGCACCGTGCTTTGACGCGGTGCATTTCAAGATCATTGCCACGCTGGAAGACGCCAAGCAGGCAGCAGCGCGTGCAGCGCGCACCCGCGGCGCGGAAGCGCAGGTCGAGCCCAAGTTTCTCGAGGGCGATGCGGCAGAGGCAGGGACGCGGCTCGCACAGGCTTTGCTAAAATCGCGAGGGGGTGTTGTCCATGTCTGGGGCGGTGAAACGACGGTTCGCCTGCCATCCCGTCCCGGGCGCGGCGGCCGCAATCAGCAACTGGCACTGGCTGCAGCGCTGGAATTGCAGGGGCATCGCGGGGCGCACCTGCTCGCCGTCGGCACGGACGGGACCGATGGCCCTACGGCGGATGCGGGGGCGCTTGTCGACGGAGGAACGGTTGCGCGCGCCGCGGTGCATGGTCTTTCGGCAGCCGAGGCGCTTGCACGAGCCGATGCGGGAACATTCCTCGAGGCAAGCGGCGATCTCGTGAACACCGGTCCGACTGGGACGAATGTCATGGATCTGGTGTTAGGCTGGCGACCGCACACATGAGTGGAACGAAATGAGCAGGCGGTTGGCAGGATTTCTGGCAGGCATGCTATGCGTCGCACTCGCGGCGTGCGCGCGCGACGAGGACAAGGTAACCGCGCTCTTCTACGTCGAGCAGGCCAAGGACGCGCAGCCCGAAAAAGTGCGCATGCTGGTCGGTGCGGAGTTCGTGCGCATCGACGATGGTCGTGACGGAAATGACTACCTGTTGTTCGAGCGGGCGTCGCGGACGATCTACAGCGTCAGCAGTGCTGCCAGGCAGACACTGGTCATTGCCGCACGCGCCACGCCGCAAGCGTCGCCCATATCGCTCGTACACCGCGTAGATACAGACGATGCCAAGTTTCCTTCGGTGGCTGGCCAGGAAGTGCGTCACTTTCGGCTATTGACCAATGACAAGCTTTGCTATGACCTGTACGCGGCCCGGAACCTGTTGCCACATGTGGTTGCGGGCTTGCGCGAGTACTACGACGCTCTCGCCGGACAGCAGGCCGTGACGCTCGCTATTACTCCCAAGGAGTTCCTGACCCCCTGCGAGCTTGCCAACAATGTGTTTGCCCCTTCCCGGCATCTCGCGTACGGGTTGCCTGTGCGTCTCACTGATGCGAACGGCAAGGTGAGCGAACTAATGGATTTTCAGGAGCGCGTTCCGGGCGGGGAGCGGCTGTTCACGCTGCCGGCGGACTATCCGCAGCTCCCGATTGAAACGCTGCGTGGGGAATCCTGATCCGCACTATCGCGGCAAGTGAATCTTCCGTTGCTCCACCTCCGCCATCCTCGGCGGGCGCTTGGCATTCGTTTCTCCGCCACCGGACAAAACTGAGGGTCCTGAGATCGGGACATCATGCCCCGGGAACTCGCCGTTATCCGAACGGCGAGTGCCGCTACTTGAGAACCCGCCGGGTGGTCGTTGCCGGCGGTTGACTTGATACCGGAAGCGTTTCGAGCCGCCAATCGCTTCGATCGCAGACCAGTACGCTGCCCTGATCGTACCAGTCACCTAGTACGACGCGCCGGGCTGGCGCGCCATCGAGCAGAAAGCGGTGATCCGCCGGCCGGTGCGTGTGGCCATGAATCATGTCCCGCACGTCATGGGCACGCAGCATTTCGTCCACCGCCGCGGGCGCGACGTCCATGATCTCTGGCTTGTTCCCGGCAATGATCTTCTCGCTCTGTTCGCGAAAATTGCGTGCCAGCGAAATGCGCTCAGGGAGCGTTTTGGCGAGCACTTCGCGCTGCCAGTTGGGATCGCGCACCATCCGGCGCACCGCCTGGTACCGCGTGTCGCCAGTGCATAGCAGGTCACCGTGTGTCAGCACTACCCGGGTGCCGTAGAGATCGATCACGCTCGGGTCGGCTAGGAGCTTGCAGCCGCTGGCACGCTCGAAGCCGTTGCCCATGAGGAAATCACGATTGCCGTGCATGACATACACCGGCACGCCGGACCGGGTGAGGTCGCGCAGGCCGCCCAGTAGGGGAGCCAGCTCGGGCATGTCGACAGTGTCGTCGCCGAGCCAGTACTCAAACAAATCGCCAAGTATGTAGAGCGCCTCGGCCCGTGAGGCGTGGGTGCGAAGAAACTCGACAAACAGACCCGCGATCGCCGGCCGATCAGGGCTGAGGTGCAGATCGGAGATGAAGAGCGTCCGCGTCATCGGGACGCGTCACTCGGGTGTGACGATTTGTGCCTTTTCTAGGATCACGTCAGAGAGCGGCACGTCTTTGTGGCCAAGCTTGGACCCCGTGGGAATTCCCTTGATCTGGTCAATGACGTGCAGTCCTTCCACGATTTTGCCAAACACGCAGTAGCCCCAGCCGGCTGGAGTCGGGGCCGTAAAATTCAGAAAGTCGTTGTCGGCGAGGTTGAAGAAGAACTGCGCCGAGGCCGAATGCGGGTCGGACGTGCGGGCCATGGCAATGGTGCCGCGCGCATTGCGCAAACCATTGCTGGCCTCGTTCTCAATCGGAGGGCGGGTGATCTTCTGGGTCATGCCGGGACCAAAACCTCCGCCCTGAATGACAAAGTTGTCGATTACGCGATGGAACACGGTGTTGTTGTAGAAGCCCTCGCGGACATACTGCAGAAAATTGTCTACGGTCTTCGGTGCCTTGACCGGATCGAGTTCCACGACGATCGTGCCGTAGTTGGTTTGCATGTGAACAATTGGCGGTTGGCTGAGCATACGGTTCCGACTGGAGTTTCAGGGCAGGTGCGTGTGGCACCGGCGCGGTTGGAGAGAGAGCAGCGAGTTAGCGTGCTGTGACGCATTCTGGACCGAGGCGGGTCCGGCGTGCAACCTCAAGGGGTTCCTCGGGCGGTGTGCTTCCGCTACCATTCGGCCGCATGCCGCGGCTCCTCAAGACCCGTTTTGCGCCCAGCCCCACGGGTTTGCTGCATCTTGGCAACGTCCGTACAGCACTTTTCAACTATCTGCTCGCGCGCCGGGAAAATGGCGTCTTTTTGCTGCGCATCGAGGATACGGATGCCATGCGTGGCCATGAAAAGTACACGGAGGCGCTGCAGGCTGATCTGCGTTGGTTGGGGCTCGCGTGGAGTGAGGGGCCGGCGGTCGGCGGGGCGCTTGGGCCCTACTTGCAGTCCGAACGCAGCGCGATCTACCAGCGCTATTTCGCAGAGCTTGAGGCCAACGGCCTCGCCTATCCGTGTTTTTGCAGTGAGCATGAACTCAATATCGCGCGCAAGACAGCCCTAGCGGCAGGCCGCCCGCCGCGCTATTCCGGAAAGTGTCGCCAACTCTCCCCCGAAGAGCGCCTTGCCCGATTCGCCGCCGGCACGCCCGCGACGCTGCGCTTTCATGTAGAAGATGGCGGGCGAGTCGAATTTGAGGATGGGGTTCGCGGCTCGCAGGTCTTCGAGACCAGTGAAATCGGCGATTTCATCATCCGCCGTTCAGACGGGACGCCGGCCTTCTTCTTCTGCAACGCCATTGATGATGCGCTGATGGAAGTCACGCTGGTAGTGCGCGGTGAGGATCACCTCACCAATACTCCGCGCCAGATCCTGTTGCTGCAGGCACTGGGGTTGCCGCTGCCGGCGTACGCGCATATTGCCTTGGTGGTCGGGGCGGATGGCGCGCCGTTGTCGAAGCGCACCGGCAGTCGTAGCGTGCAGGAGTTGCGCGAGGCCGGCTTCCTGGCCCGTGCCGTGAACAACTATCTGGCCCGCCTTGGTCACACCTACGAGAACAACCGGCTGCTCGGACTCGATGCACTGGCCGCGGAGTTTTCCGCGCGGCGGTTGCATCGGGCGCCGGCGCGCTTTGATGAGCAACACCTGCACCACTGGCAGCACGAGGCCGTCCGACACGCGAGCACCGATGAGCTGTGTGACTGGGTCACGCCCGCTGCGCGGGCATTGATGCCTGAGCGCAGCCGCGATGCATTCCTCGAAGCGGTTCGTGGCAATGTGCTGTTTCCGACGGATACCGAGCGTTGGGCAAAGGTGGTATTCGGCGATACCCTGGAGATTGCGCACGATGCCCATCAGGCCATCGAGGACGCCGGCAAGGAATTCTTCGACATAGCCCGCCGGGCCATTGAAAAGCATGGAGACGACTTCAAGGCGCTGAGCGGCATGGTGCAGCACCTCACGGGGCGCTCCGGCAAGGCGCTGTTTCAGCCACTGCGGGCGGCGCTCACCGGTGCGCTCGATGGTCCCGAGATGGCAAGGCTTCTGCCACTCATGGGCGAGGAACGCGCCCGCGCACGGCTGATAAGATGGTCTGACGGCGCCGGCGGCTGAACCTCGTGAATAGCGCCACACGACCAGCCATGCTCACCATTTATAACAGCTTAACGCGAACCAAGGAGCCGTTCCGTCCACTTGTTGCCGGAAAGGTGCGCATGTACGTCTGCGGCATGACGGTGTATGACTACTGCCATCTCGGCCACGCGCGCGTGATGGTGGCGTTCGACATGGTGGTGCGCTACCTGCGCGCGCGCGGCTTTGAGGTCACGTATGTGCGCAACATTACTGACATCGACGACAAGATCATCAAGCGGGCTGCCGAGCGCCGTGAGAAGGTAGGTGCGCTGACCGCTCGCTTTATCGAGGCCATGCATGAGGATGAGCAGGCGCTCGGCGTCTTGCCGCCGGACGAGGAGCCGCGCGCCACTGAGTACATGCCGCAGATTCTCGACATGATTGCCGCGCTCGAAAAGTGCAGTTATGCCTATCGCGCTCCCAACGCCGATGTCTATTATCGGGTGCGCAAGTTCGGTACCTACGGCGCGCTTTCCGGAAAGTCGGTCGATGATCTGAGAGTGGGCGCACGCGTGGAGGTGGGTGAGGACAAGGAAGACCCGCTCGACTTCGTGTTATGGAAGTCCGCCAAGCCCGGCGAGCCGCAGTGGCCCTCGGCCTGGGGGCCGGGCCGACCCGGCTGGCACATCGAGTGCTCGGCCATGTCGACGACCTGTCTCGGGCCGCATTTCGATATCCATGGCGGCGGGCGCGATCTGCAGTTTCCCCATCACGAGAATGAGATCGCGCAGAGCGAGGGAGCGACTGGCGAGAAGTTCGTCAACACGTGGATGCATGTCGGCTTCGTGCGCGTGAACGAAGAGAAGATGTCGAAGTCGCTCGGCAACTTCTTCACCGTGCGCGAGGTGCTAAAGGCTTATGATGCCGAGGTGGTGCGCTACTTCATTCTTGCCAGTCACTACCGCAGTCCGCTCGACTACTCAAACGACTCGCTGGATCAGGCGAAGCAGGGACTCGCGCGTCTTTATACGGCGCTCAAGGATCTTCCCGCCGCGCAAGTGGTTCCCGAAACCATCTGGGAAGAGCAATTCTACGCGGCCATGGACGATGATTTCGGCACGCCGGCAGCGGTGGCAGCACTCTTCAGTTTGGCGCACGAGATCAACCGGGTACGCACCACCGACGCCGCAATTGCCGCGCGTTTGGGCGCGACGTTGCGCCGCCTTGGCGGTGTGCTGGGACTGCTTGAGCGCGAACCGGAGGAATTCCTGCAGGGCAGCGCGCCGGCCGGTCTTTCGGCTGAGAATATTGAGCGGCTAATTGCTGCGCGTCTCGCTGCGCGCAAGGCCAAGAACTTCGGGGAAGCGGACCGCATTCGTGACGAACTGAAGGACAAAGGGGTCGTGCTCGAAGACGGTCCGGGCGGCACGACGTGGCGGCGCCTATAAGTTTGTGTTCTCCACTCAACTCATGAGGTTTGTGCCTGAAAAATCAGGCATTTCGGACCTCCCCGCTATTGACCCTGTGCACACTTATAAGTAACTTTCGCACATCCAAACCGGATTTTCGGGGAAAGCCCGTCGGGGCCCGGTGATTCAAGGGCTGGCGGGCTTTTTCGTTTCTTTCTGAGGTCATCGTGGAACTAACCGGCGCAGAAATTCTGGTGCGTTGCCTCCAGGACGAGGGCGTAGAGTACATCTTCGGCTATCCCGGCGGGGCAGCGCTGCATATCTACGACGCGCTCTACAAGCAGGAAAAGGTAAAGCACATCCTTGCCCGGCACGAGCAAGGTGCGACGCATGCCGCCGATGGCTATGCCCGTTCGACTACCAAGCCTGGCGTGGCGCTGGTGACGTCGGGTCCCGGCGTCACCAACACCGTAACGGGTATCGCCACGGCCTACATGGACTCGATCCCGCTGGTGGTGATTAGCGGGCAGGTGTCGACTGCGCTGATTGGCAACGACGCCTTTCAGGAGGTGGATACGGTGGGTATTACCCGCCCGTGCGTAAAGCACAACTTCCTGGTGAAGGACGTGAAGGACCTCGCCGCCACGATCAAGAAGGCCTTTTATATTGCGCAGACCGGACGTCCCGGGCCGGTGCTAGTGGATGTGCCAAAGGACGTCACCGCGCAGCGTTGCGAGTATGTCTACCCCAAGGAAGTCCTGATGCGTTCCTATCACCCGGTGGTGAAGGGACACCCGGGCCAGATCAAGCGTGCCGCCGAAATGCTGCTGGGCGCCAAGCGCCCAATGATCTATTCGGGGGGCGGGGTGATTGCCTCGGAGGCTTCCAAGGAGCTTACCGAGTTTACGCGCGCGCTCGGCGTTCCGATTACCAACACGCTTATGGGCCTCGGCGCCTATCCGGCGACCGACCCGTTGTTCGTCGGCATGCTCGGTATGCACGGCACCTACGAAGCCAATATGGCGATGCACGACTGCGACGTGCTGCTCGCCGTTGGCGCGCGCTTCGACGACCGTGTGACCGGGGAGGTCAAACAGTTTTGCCCGGATGCGCGCATCATTCATATCGACATCGATCCATCTTCGATCTCGAAGAATGTCCGGGTCGATGTGCCGATCGTCGGCGACGTCAAGAACGTGCTAAGCGATCTCAGCAAGGCGATGAAGGCCGCGAAGAAGGAGCCGGACAAGCAGGCACTTTCCGCCTGGTGGAAGCGAATTGACGGATGGCGCAAGTTCGACTGCCTCGGGTTCGATCGCGCCTCGAGCTTGATCAAGCCGCAGTACGTTCTGGAGACGCTCTACCGGCTGACGAAGGGCGAGGCGTTTGTGACCTCGGACGTGGGTCAGCACCAGATGTGGGCCGCGCAGTTCTACAAGTTCGACAANNGGCCTCGGCACCATGGGCTTTGGATTGCCGGCCGCGATGGGTGTGCAGTTTGCGCATCCCAAAGATACCGTGGTGTGCGTTACTGGTGAAGCCTCGATTCAGATGTGTATTCAGGAGCTCTCAACCTGCAGACAGTACGATCTGCCGATCAAGATCGTAAACCTGAATAATCGCTACATGGGCATGGTGCGGCAGTGGCAGGAGTTCTTTTACGAGTCACGCTACTCACACTCCTACATGGACGCGCTGCCCGATTTTCAAAAACTTGCTGAGGCCTATGGCCATGTTGGCATGCGCATCGAGAAGCCGGCTGACGTCGAAGGTGCGCTGATCGAGGGCCTGAAACTCAAGGATCGACTGGTGTTCATGGACTTTATCACCGACCAGAACGAGAACGTCTACCCGATGGTGGCGGCCGGCAAGGGTCACCACGAGATGCACGTCTCTCCTTCTCAGGCCCGCGCCATGGAAGACCGGGAGCTGGCCTGATGCGCCATATTATTTCGATCCTGCTGGAGAACGAAGCAGGGGCGCTGTCGCGGGTCTCCGGCCTCTTTTCTGCGCGCGGCTACAACATCGAATCGCTCACCGTTGCACCCACTGAAGACCCAACGCTCTCGCGTCTCACGCTCGTAACGCGCGGCAGCGATGACGTGATCGAGCAGATCACCAAGCAGCTCAACAAGCTGGTGGATGTGGTCAAGCTCATTGATCTGACTGAGGGCGCGCACATTGAGCGTGAGATGCTGCTGATCAAGGTCAATGCAACCGGCAACATGCGCGAGGAGGTCAAGCGTCTGGTGGATATTTTCCGCGGCCACATCATTGACGTAACCGACACCACGTACGTCATTGAGCTCACCGGCACTGGTGAGAAGCTTGATGCCTTCGTCGACGCGTTACGCGGCGCCGGAATCATAGAAGTGGTGCGCTCCGGGGTTTCGGGAATTGCGCGCGGCGAGCGCAGCCTGCGCGCCTGATCCGTTTTCAAGATTCGATTCGTTCAAAGGGGAATCCTATGAAAGTTTACTATGACAAAGACGCCGATCTATCGATTGTCCGCGGCAAGAAGGTTGCGATCGTGGGGTACGGCTCGCAAGGCCATGCGCATGCGCTTAACCTGAAGGACAGTGGCGTGGACGTACGGGTAGCGCTGCGTGAGGGCTCTGCGTCGGTCGAGAAGGCAAAGAAGGCCGGTCTCAGCGTCAAGAACATCCCGGATGCGGTCAAGGAAGCGGATGTGGTGATGATTCTTGCGCCCGATGAGCAGCACAAGAAGCTCTACGCCGAGTCGGTAGAGCCGAACCTCAAGAAGGGGGCAACGCTTGCAGTGGCACACGGTTTTTCCATTCATTTCGGTTTCATCAAGCCGCGTGCCGATCTTGACGTGATCATGGTGGCGCCAAAGGGCCCGGGTCATCTGGTGCGTTCGACATATACCAAGGACGGTGGCGTGCCGTGTCTTATCGCGGTACACCAGAACGCCTCGGGCAAGGCGCGCGATACTGCGCTATCGTACGCCTCGGCCATCGGTGGAGGGCGCTCGGGCATTATTGAAACGACTTTCAAGGATGAGTGCGAGACCGATTTGTTCGGCGAGCAGGCGGTGCTGTGTGGCGGCGCCACGCATTTGGTGCAGGCTGGATTCGAGACGTTAGTCGAGGCAGGGTATCCGCCGGAGATGGCCTACTTCGAGTGCCTGCACGAGCTGAAGCTAATCGTCGACCTCATGTACGAGGGCGGCATTGCCAACATGCGCTATTCGATCTCGAACACCGCCGAGTACGGCGATTACACGCGTGGTCCGCGCATTATCAACGAGCAGACCAAGGCAGAGATGAAGAAGATTCTAAAGGAAATCCAGTCCGGCGAATTTGCAAAGGAGTGGATGGCCGAGAATGAGACCGGTGGCAAGCGCTTTCCGGAGATGCGCGCCAAGGCGGCCAAGCATCCAATTGAGGAAGTCGGTTCCCGCTTGCGCGAGATGATGCCGTGGATCGCTGCCAACAAGATCGTCGACAAGAGCAAGAACTGATCGGCTCGGCGCCGGTCGAAAAGGCGCCGAGTTCTTTCAGGACCCAAACATCGTGCATTTGAAAGGTAATCCACTTCTGGCTCGTGAGGGCTGGGGGCATGTGACCATCGCGCTTGTCGCCGCGCTGGTCGCGCAGTGGCTGGGCGGCCTGTGGTGGGCGCTGCCATTCTGGCTTGCCGTGATCTTTGTCGTGCAGTTTTTCCGCGACCCGCCGCGAGTGATTCCGGATGTGGCGAATGCCGTCGTGGCCCCGGCGGACGGGAAGGTGATTGCTGTGGGGGAGGCTGAAGACCCGTACCTCAAGCGTCCGGCAAAGCGCATCTCGATCTTCATGAATGTCTTCAATGTGCACTCCAACCGCAGTCCGGTGGCGGGCGAGGTGCGGGAGCGATGGTACAGTGCGGGCAGCTTCCTGAACGCTGCGCTCGACAAGGCCTCGGCAGAAAACGAGCGTAATGCCCTGTGGGTACAAACCGAGGAGGGCACAGATGTAGTATTCGTGCAGGTTGCCGGGCTGATTGCGCGACGTATACTCTGCTACGTTGGTCCGGGGGCGCGGCTGGCGCGCGGCGAGCGCTACGGCTTCATTCGCTTCGGTTCGCGCGTGGATGTTTACCTGCCGCTGTCGGCCCAGCTGAAGGTCGCGCTCGGCGACAAGGTGTACAGCGGTCGGGACCTGATTGCCACGCTGTAAGTCTCGCGGTGACCAGCCGCCCACAGAGGAGAGCAGATGGAAGGACCGGACAAGACGGGCAGTGGCATCAAGCAGCGGCCGCGCGGCATCTACATCCTGCCCAGCCTCTTTACCACCGCGAATCTGTTCGCCGGCTTCTATGCCATCGTCCAGGCGATCAATGGCAATTTCGAGTACGCACCGGTGGCGATTCTGATCGCCATGGTGCTGGATGCGCTCGACGGCCGCGTGGCACGGCTTACCCATACGCAAAGCAATTTCGGCGCCGAGTACGACAGCCTGGTGGACATGGTGTCTTTCGGCATGGCGCCTGCGCTCATCATGTACCAATGGGCGCTCTCCGGACTTGGCAAGCTGGGGTGGTTGGCGGCCTTCATTTTCGCGGCCGGCGCTGGCCTGCGGCTGGCACGTTTCAATACCAAGCTCGGCACGCCCGACAAACGCTATTTCCAGGGGCTGCCAAGTCCGGCGGCCGCGGGGCTGGTGGTCGGATTCGTATGGGTGCTCTACAGCTATGGCGTTCCGGGGCGCGATCTGAGCATTCTGGCGATGGCAATTACCGTCGCTGCCGGTGTCCTCATGGTAAGCAATGTGCGCTTCCGCAGCTTCAAGGATCTGGATCTGCGCGGGCGCATGCCGTTCGTGTCGGTGCTGGCTGTCCCACTTGTGTTCGTGCTGGTGTTCCTCGACCCGCCGCAGGTACTGTTCGCAGTGTTTCTGGCCTATGCGGCTTCGGGTCCGGTCGGTTGGGTGCTACGTCGCACGCGGCGTGCCGATAGCCGTTCCCACGAGAAGCGTCATCGGGCCTGAAGACGCGGGGGTCTTTTCCCGAGCGTTAGGTTCGGCTATTCTTCGTATTATGTGGTCCAGCGTCACATTTGCTTCTTCCCTCCGCGTGCCGTCCGTGCACGCGCCGATGCTGCTTGAGCTGCTGCTGCGCCGCTAGGCGCACTCAACTTTGCTGTCCTGGCGAGGACCGAAATAATACGCAGCCCAAGACCTGAATTTTGACCGAGCAAAGCCACGACGGCCCATTGGCGTGCGTGGGCTGTAGGCAGCGAGGAATTGCATGAACGACCAATTGATCATTTTCGACACGACACTCCGTGACGGCGAGCAGAGTCCGGGCGCATCCATGACGCGCGAGGAAAAGGTGCGCATTGCCCGGCAACTCGAACGCATGCGCGTTGACATCATTGAGGCCGGATTTCCGGCCGCCAGCAACGGCGATTTTGAGGCCGTCAAGTCGGTCGCGGAGGCTATCCGCGAGAGTACGGTGTGCGGCCTGGCGCGTGCCGTGGAGCGCGACATCGACCGCGCCGCCGAGGCCATTCGACCGGCCCCGCGCCGGCGCATTCACACCTTTATTGCCACCAGCCCTATTCACATGCAGAACAAGCTTCGCATGACGCCGGATCAAGTGCTGGAGCGGGCAGTCTGGGCGGTGCAGCGCGCGCGCCAGTACACCGACGACGTGGAGTTTTCTCCCGAGGACGCCGGCCGTTCGGAAATCGACTTTCTCTGCCGCGTGCTCGAGGCTGTTATCGCCGCGGGCGCCCGCACGGTGAACATTCCGGACACAGTGGGCTACAACCTCCCACACCAGTTCGGTGGATTGATTAAGACGCTGCGCGAACGCATCCCCAATGCCGACCAGGCAGTCTTTTCGGTGCATTGCCACAATGACCTCGGGCTTGCAGTCGCCAACTCGCTCTCGGCGGTGCTGAATGGTGCGCGCCAGGTCGAGTGCACGATCAACGGTCTCGGTGAGCGTGCCGGGAACGCGGCACTCGAGGAAATCGTAATGGCGGTGCGGACACGCCGCGACCTCTTCAGCTGCGAGACGCAAATTGACACCACACAAATTGTGCCGGCCTCGCGCCTCGTCGCCGGAATCACCGGCTTCCCGGTGCAGCCGAACAAGGCCATCGTAGGGGCAAATGCGTTCGCGCATGAGAGTGGCATTCATCAGGACGGCGTTATCAAGAAGCGCGAGACCTATGAAATCATGCGCGCCGAGGATGTCGGCTGGACGGCGAACCGCATGGTGCTCGGCAAGCATTCCGGGCGCAACGCTTTCAAGCAACGCTTGAAGGAACTGAGTATCGAGTTCAAAACCGAGCAGGAACTCAATTCGGCGTTCGAGCGTTTCAAGGATCTCGCTGACAAGAAGCACGAGATCTTCGACGAAGACTTGCAGGCGCTTGTGACGGTTGAAAACCTCGAGGC
>DKBM01000103.1:0-49833 GCA_002451215.1 Proteobacteria bacterium UBA6900 | reverse complement strand
GGCAACGTGCTGGTGGCGATCAAGCACGTATTCGCGTCGCTCTATAACGACCGCGCCATTGCCTATCGCGTGCACCAAAAATTCGATCACCGCGAGGTGGCACTGTCGGCCGGCATTCAGCGCATGGTGCGCTCCGACATAGGCACGAGCGGCGTGATGTTCACGTTGGATACCGAATCAGGTTTTCGCGACGTAGTCTTCATCACGGCGTCGTATGGTCTAGGGGAGAGTGTCGTGCAGGGCGCTGTCAATCCGGACGAGTTCTATGTCTTCAAGCCCACGCTCGCACAGATGCGTCCCGCCATCGTGCGCCGCAACCGCGGTGGCAAGGCGATCAAGATGATTTACAGCGACGACAANNGTCGAACAAATCGCGCGCGTGCAACCCGGCGACGTGCTCGTCACCGACATGACCGATCCCGACTGGGAGCCGATCATGAAGCGCGCAGCGGCCATCGTCACCAATCGCGGTGGACGCACCTGCCATGCAGCGATCATCGCGCGCGAGCTTGGCATACCCGCCGTGGTCGGTTGTGGCAATGCCACTGAAGCGGTGCCGGACGGCGAGGAGGTTACCGTGTCGTGCGCCGAGGGCGATACCGGAACAATCTATCGCGGCAAGCTCGACTTCACTATCGTCCGCACCCAGGCCGGGGAAATGCCAAAGATTCCCACCAAGATCATGATGAATGTCGGCAACCCGGACCGAGCCTTTGCCTTCGCAATGATTCCGAATGAGGGCGTGGGCCTGGCGCGCCTCGAGTTTGTCATCAACAACATGATCGGGGTACATCCGAAGGCGTTGCTCGAGTTCGATCGTTTGCCCGCTGAACTCCAAGCGAGCGTCCGGGAGAAAATGGCCGGCTACTCTGACCCGGTGGGCTTCTACGTCGAGAAGCTTGTCGAGGGAATCGCCAGCATTGCGGCTGCGTTTTACCCGAAACCCGTGATTGTGCGCCTGTCCGACTTCAAGTCGAACGAGTATGCCAACCTGCTTGCCGGCGAGCGCTATGAGCCACATGAGGAAAACCCGATGATCGGGTTTCGCGGCGCATCGCGTTACGTCGCGCAGTCATTTCGCACCTGCTTCGAACTGGAATGCCGGGCGGTGCGGAAGGTGCGCGATGACATGGGCCTCACCAATGTCGAAGTAATGATCCCCTTNNGCATGGCGATCCAGGCCTGCCGCAAGCACAACAAGTATGTTGGCATCTGCGGACAGGGTCCGTCGGACCATCCGGATCTCGCCGAGTGGCTGCTCGCCGAGGGAATCGGCAGCATTTCGCTCAATCCGGACACCGTCATCGAGACGTGGCTGCGACTGGGCGAACAATCTGCCGGCGCAGCGGCGAGTGGCGGCGCCGACAGCCGATGAGCCGCAGCGTCTTCTACCTTTCGGACCGCACCGGCATCACGGCCGAAACGCTCGCCCACAGCCTGCTCACACAGTTCGAGGGCATTGCGTTCACGAACGAGAGCTGCCCCTATCTCGACAGCGTCGAGAAAGCACACGAGATCGTAACTCGCATCAACGCTGCTGCGAGCCGCGATGGCCTGCGCCCGTTGCTGTTCAGCACCCTGATCGACCCCGCAGTTCGCGAAGTGGTGGCGTCCAGCGACGGATTACTGATCGACTTCTTCGATACTTTTATCCAACCACTCGAGTCCGAGCTCGGTGTACGCTCTTCGCACGCAGCCGGCCGCTCGCACGGGCTTGGCAACTACGGTGCATACAAGGCCCGCATCGATGCAGTGAATTTTGCGCTCGGTGCAGATGATGGACTCAACAGCCACCACTATCCGCAGGCAGACATCATCCTGCTTGGGGTATCCCGTACCGGCAAGACCCCATCCTGCCTCTACTTTGCGCTGCAGTACGGGATCCTCGCCGCCAACTATCCCCTTACCGAAGATGATTTCGCCAAGCCCGGCTTGCCGACCGTGCTCAGGCCGTTCCGCCAGAAGCTGTTCGGGCTCACCATCCGTCCGGATCGGCTTCGTGAGATCCGCCAGGAGCGCCGCCCGGACAGCCGCTATGCCTCGCTCGCCCAGTGCGAGAGCGAGATCCGCGCCGCCGCCGCGCTTATGCGGGCCGAGGGGATCGTGACGATCGACACCAGCACGATGTCTGTAGAGGAAATCGTCACCACCATCCTGCACCAGACCAAATTGCACCGTCGCCTGTACGGATAGCCACGGCGCTAATGTGGATGCTGCCAAGCCCCTCCGACCCACCGGTCGGGCGCGCACGGCGAGGTGGCGCAGCGCTCCCGACCGACGCACTTTACCTTAGGCACCGAATCGTCTAATTTTTGCCGGAGCGTCTGGGATCGCTGCTAGCATTTCCCCCGGACCGCGGAAAGTCATGACCCGTCCGCAGAAGTCGCCGGAGATATTCCTGTCCATGCCGCACCCGTGCAGCTACCTGCCGGGCAAGACGGCCACCACCCTGTTTGTCGACCCGCGCTACACGCTCGACCTCAGGCACTTCACACGCTTCATGCAACTTGGCTGGCGTCGCAGCGGCGATCTCGTCTACCGTCCGCACTGCCACGACTGTGACGCCTGTGTGCCGTTGCGACTTCCAGTCGCTAGCTTCACGCCACGCCGCGGGCAGCGCCGCATACTGGCGCGCAATTGTGACGTCGCCGTCACGTCTCGCGTGCCACGCTACGACGCTGCCCACTTTGCGCTGTACCAGCGCTACCAGCGCGAGCGCCACCCAGGCGGTGGTATGGACGACGCCGATCCGCAGAAGTACATCGATTTCCTTGTCGGCCGACACGTTGAAACATCGTTCTTCGAGATGCGTGTCAATGACCGGCTGCTCGGCGTGGCGGTAGTCGATCACCTCAGCGATGGGCTGTCGGCCGTCTACACATTCTATGAGCCCGCCGAGAAGGCACGTGCGCTGGGCGTCTACGCTGTCCTGTGGCAGATTGAGAAAGCGCGCCGCCTGGGTCTTCCTTATGTCTATCTCGGTTACTGGATCCGCGAGAGCCCCAAAATGGCCTACAAGGTGAATTTCCAGCCGGCCGAGGCCTATTTTGGCGGGGTCTGGGCACCTCTCGATCCAATGGGACCCTAAGCCGAGCGCCTGAGCCATNNGCTGAGCACGGCTACGCACCCAATCTGGTGTATCTCTCGGCCGCGCACTACAGCAGGCTCACCAACGAAGTGCCGCAGTTTCAAAACCACGACCAGATCACCCAGCTGCTTCAGATGGAAGTCGTGATCAGCAACGATGCCATGCATCCGCACGTTGCCTGGATCCGCCCCCGCCACCTGCGCTACGCCGTCGCCAGCTGATTCGGCGCGCGGGCTTGTTGCCGCCGCGCTTTACCCTGATACCCCGATGCGGCATGATACGCCGCCGATTCGTCCCGGCTGGCCGGGACGCGGCGTTATTGACCAAGGTATCTGAGGAAAGGCGTGGCGAAAGAAGAGCACATCGAAATGGAAGGGACCGTCATCGAGACGCTCCCCAATACGACCTTCCGGGTCAAGCTCGACAATGGGCATATCGTCACGGCCCATATCTCCGGCAAGATGCGCAAGCACTATATCCGCATCCTGACGGGTGACCGTGTCAATGTGCAGGTCACACCGTACGACCTGACCAAGGGACGCATCATCTTCCGGGCGCGCTAGGCCGGCGCTCGATAGCCCAACAAGACGAAGGCCCCGGTGGCGTCTAGGTGCCACCGGGGCCTCGCGTTTCCGGTACCCGCTCCGCTAGTCGCCGTCGCTATCGATGCGCGCCGGCACCTTGGTTGACGATGGCTCGATCAAAAAGCGTAGACCGTCCTCGTCAGCCGAGACCCTGACGACACCGCCGTTCGACAGCTTGCCAAACAGCAGCTCGTCGGCGAGCGGCTTCTTGACCTTATCCTGAATGAGACGCGCCATGGGGCGCGCCCCCATTGTCGGATCATAGCCACGCTTGGCAAGCCATTGGCGCGCAGCCTGGTCCAACTCGATAGCAACATGCTTGTCATGCAGCTGAGCCTCGAGTTCCAGCACGAACTTGTCGACCACATGCCCGATAGTTGCCTCGTCGAGCGCCTTAAACTGAATCACTGCATCGAGCCGGTTGCGAAACTCTGGAGTGAAGAGTTTCTTCACCTCATCGAGCGCATCCACGGCATGATCCTGGCGCGTGAAACCCATGCTGGTACGCGCCGCGCGCTCGGCGCCGGCGTTGGTCGTCATGACAATGATGACGTTGCGGAAATCTGCCTTGCGGCCATTATTGTCGGTAAGCGTGCCGTGATCCATGACTTGCAACAGCAGGTTGAANNTGCGGATGCTTGGTGATGGCCTCGGTGAGCAATCCACCCTGATCGAACCCGACATAGCCCGGTGGAGCGCCAATGAGGCGAGACACCGTGTGCCGCTCCATATACTCCGACATATCGAAGCGGATCAGTTCGAGTCCCATGACGTGCGCGAGCTGACGGGTCACCTCAGTCTTGCCGACGCCGGTCGGGCCAGCGAACAGGTAGGCTCCGATCGGCTTCTCGGGATGACCCAAACCGGCGCGCGCGAGCTTGATTGCGGTAGACAGGGCCTCGATGGCCTCGTCCTGCCCAAAGACGGTGAGCTTCAGGTCGCGCTCAAGCGTCTTCAGCGCCTCGCGGTCGGAAGTCGTCACGTTCTTGGGCGGAATGCGCGCAATCTTGGCAACAATGTCTTCAATATCATGCACGCCGATGGTTTTCTTGCGGCGCGTGGGCGCGAGCAGCTGCTGTGACGCGCCGGCCTCGTCAATGACGTCAATGGCCTTGTCCGGCAGGTGACGGTCGTTGATAAAGCGGTGCGACAACTCCGCCGCCGTGCGCAGCGCCTGCTGCGTGTAACGCACGCCGTGGTGCGCCTCGAAACGGCCCTTCAGGCCACGCAAGATCTCGACGGTTTCGTCCACCGACGGTTCCGTGACGTCGATCTTCTGGAATCGACGGGACAGCGCGCGATCCTTCTCGAAGATATTGCGATACTCCTGGTAAGTGGTCGAGCCAATACACTTCAGGTCGCCACTCGAGAGCACCGGCTTTAGCAGGTTGGAGGCATCCATGGCACCGCCTGACGCGGCGCCCGCTCCGATAATAGTGTGGATCTCGTCGATAAAGAGTACTGCGCCCTCCTGCTTCTTCAACTGCGCAAGCACCGCCTTGAGGCGCTTCTCGAAATCGCCACGATACTTGGTGCCTGCAAGCAGTCCTCCCATATCGAGAGCGTAGATCGTGCTACCCTGCAGCACTTCCGGTACGTCACCCTCCACGATCTTTTTCGCGAGCCCCTCGGCAATCGCCGTCTTACCGACCCCCGCCTCTCCTACAAAAAGCGGATTGTTCTTGCGCCGGCGGCAGAGCACCTGGATTGTGCGCTCGACTTCGCTGTCGCGCCCAATCAGGGGGTCGATCTTGCCAATGCGCGCCTGCTCATTCAGGTTCACCGTGAACACGTCGAGNNGCCGGCAGTTTCGGAACATTCTCGTCGAGGAAGGCAGACAGGCTGCGGCGCAGCTCGTCGATATTGCCGCCGCAGGCACGCAGCACGCGCGCTGCCGACGGATTGTCGAGAAGCGCCGCCAGCAGATGCTCGACGGTAATAAACTCGTGGCGTTTTTCGCGTGCCGTCTGGAACGCGCTGTTCAGAGAAAACTCAAGTTCCTGGGACAACATTTTGGCGCCTCCGGGGTTCTACCCCCGTACTCAATGCATAAACTATTCCGGCTCCATGGTGCACTGGAGCGGATGCTTGGATTCCTGGGCAAACGCCAGGACCTGCCGCACCTTGGTTTCCGCCACTTCCCGGGTAAACACGCCACATACCCCCACGCCCTTCTGGTGCACATGGAGCATGATGCGGGTCGCCTCCTCCCGGTTCTTCTGGAAGAAACGTTCGAGCACCACCACCACGAACTCCATAGGAGTGTAGTCGTCATTCAGGAGAATGACTTTGTAGAGGCGCGGCTTCTGGAGTTTCGGGCGCGTCTCCTGAACGACGGGCCCTTCCAGATACTGCGGATGCTTCTCGTCCATAGGTGCAAGATTAGACCAGGGTTAACACGGGAATTCCCGGCACGACCCTTGGATTTGGTGCGCCAAACCCACGAATCTCCGACACATTTTGCGACTGACGCGCCAAATTTCAACCCCGACAAACGTGTGCGCCTGACATACAGACTGGCTTGACTGCGCAGGCCGAAGGCGCATCATGAGCGGCTCCCGTGACCGCCACGTACCGCATGCGCGGCGGGACCGGGGCCCGGGGAAGGACCTCGGGAGACCACGTGGTTCAACGCGCCAGGGGGCAATATGGCAACTGGAACCGTAAAGTGGTTTAGCGCCAGCAAGGGATATGGCTTCATCAGTCCCTCGGAAGGCGGCGATGACGTGTTCGCGCACTACTCTGCCATCGATATGGAGGGCTTCCGGACGCTCCGCGAGGGGGCGACCGTGGAGTTCGACATCCAGGAGAGCCCGAAGGGCCCACAAGCGACACATATCCGCGCCGTCTCGACACAATAACGCTGACGCCGACCGGCTCAACTCAGTTTTTCTTGAAGCCCGGCCGAAACCGGGCTTCTTTTTGAGTCGAGACAAGAACTGCCTGGAGCAGTTGCCTGGCACCACCACCCTTGCAGTCGCGATAACAATGATTCTTTAGCGGTGCGCGCGCCGCCTGGTGCTGGTCTTCTTGCGCGCAGCTTTTGCACCCCGCGGCTTGGTGACCGCCTTCTTTGCCTTGCGTACTGGTGACTTCTTCTTTTGCGCCGACATGCCCCGGATCATGGCATCGCCAAAGGCTGAGCAGCTTACCTTCCTGGCGCCCTTTAGCTGACGGGCAAAGTCATAGGTCACCGTCCTGGCCAGAATCGCGCGCTGCATGCCCGAAACGATCAGGTCGGCCGGCGCGTTCCAACCGATGTGGCGCAACATCATTTCTGCCGAGAGCACGATGGAGCCCGGATTGACCATATCCTTGCCCGCATACTTCGGTGCCGTTCCATGTGTTGCCTCGAACATCGCTACGGTGTCGGAGAGGTTGGCGCCAGGCGCGATACCAATCCCACCAACCTGCGCGGCCAATGCGTCCGAGATGTAGTCACCGTTCAGGTTGAGCGTGGCGATTACGCTGTACTCGGCCGGCCGCAGCAAAATCTGCTGCAGGAAGGCGTCGGCAATAACGTCTTTGATGACAATTTCATTGCCACTCTTAGGATTCTTCATCCGCATCCACGGGCCCTGGTCAATGAGCGATGCGCCGAATTCACGGCGAGCGAGCTCATAACCCCAGTTCTTGAAGCCGCCTTCCGTAAACTTCATGATGTTGCCCTTGTGCACCAGCGTGACCGACGAACGATCCTGGTCGATGGCGTACTGTATCGCGCGGCGCACAAGCCGCTCGGTGCCCTCGCGCGAAACCGGCTTCACACCGATGGATGAGGTCTCCGGGAAGCGAATCTTCTTTACCCCCATATCGCGCTGCAAGAAGCCGATCACCTTCTGAGCCTCGGGGGTACCGGCATTCCACTCGATGCCAGCGTAGATGTCTTCCGAGTTTTCGCGAAAGATCACCATGTCGGTCTTCTCTGGCTCCTTGACCGGACTCGGCACGCCCTTGAAGTAGCGAACCGGCCGAAGGCAGACATACAGATCGAGCTCCTGGCGCAGCGTCACGTTGAGCGACCGGATGCCGCCGCCAACCGGGGTCGTCAGCGGGCCCTTGATTGAAACAACGTAGTCCCGGATCGCCGACATGGTTTCGTCCGGCAACCAGGTATCATTGCCGTACACCGTTACCGCCTTCTCGCCGGCGTAGATCTCCATCCAGGCGACCCGGCGCTTGCCACCGTAGGCCCGGGCCACTGCAGCGTCCACTACCTTGCGCATCACAGGCGTGATGTCGACCCCGGTCCCGTCCCCTTCGATAAACGGGATGATTGGATAGTCGGGAACGTTCAGTGACAAATCGGCGTTCACCGTGATTTTCTGTCCGTCAGAGGGAACGACGATGTGCTGGTAGGCCATGGCTGCTCCAAGCGGGAGTCGAGATCGGGGGCGGATTCTACAACGTCGCGCGCGGTCCTGTAATCTATCGGTATGAAGACCCGCTACTCCGACATCTCCGCCTTCACCACCAAGGACGGCTCGCAAATTCGCGAGCTAATGCACCCCGCGCAGCACCGAAATCGCAACCAAAGCCTTGCCGAAGCCATTGTCGCGCCCGGCCAGACGACGGCGCTGCACCGTCACCTTTCTAGCGAGGAGCTATACCACATCGCCAGCGGCGACGGCCGCATGCAACTCGGCAACGAGGAATTCAGCGTACGATCCGGCGATACCATCTGCATCCCGCCGGGTACAGCGCACCGCATCACGAACACCGGTACGCAGCCGTTACGCATCCTCTGCTGCTGCTCACCTCCCTACGCGCACGAGGATACTGAGCTGCTGTAATGCTGATCCTCTTCAATAAGCCCTACGGAGTGCTGACGCAGTTCACCGACAGAGAGGGTCGCACGACGCTCGCCGACTACATTAAGACACCCGGCGTCTATGCCGCCGGTCGACTTGACCGCGACAGCGAGGGATTGCTGTTGCTCACTGACGACGGCCGATTGCAGCACAAGCTGAGCGACCCGCGCCACAAGATGCCCAAAACCTACTGCGCGCAAGTCGAGGGCGAACCCACCGAGGAGGCGCTCGAGCGGTTGCGCCGCGGCATGCTGCTAGACGGAGAGCGGACCCGGCCCGCGCAGGTACGCTGCATTCCCGAGCCGCCGCTATGGTCGCGCGATCCGCCGGTGCGATTTCGACGAAATATCCCGACAAGCTGGATCGAGCTCATCATTACCGAAGGCCGCAATCGCCAAGTACGGCGCATGACTGCGGCAGTCGGTCATCCTACACTGCGTCTGGTGCGGGTGGCAGTTGGTCCCTACGAGCTCGCGGAGCTTGCCCCCGGGGAATGGCGCGAGGCGGATTCGCGGCTGGTAGAATCGAGCCATGATCTGGAAACCCAACGTCGTGGTCGCGGCGATCATCGAACGCAACGGCAGATTCCTGCTGGTCGAGGAAGAAGCCGACGGCGCGGTGGTGCTCAACCAGCCCGCCGGCCATCTCGATGAGGGCGAATCGCTGCTCGACGCCGTGGCGCGCGAGGCGCTCGAGGAGACCGCCTGGCACTTCGAGCCGCAGGCCCTNNATGGCATTGTGCGCGCCGTCTGGATGAGTGCTGAGGAGATCCGCTCGGCACGTCCGCGCCACCGCAGTCCGCAGGTCGAACGTTGCATCGACGACTACCTCGCGGGCCAACGCTATCCGCTGGGATTGCTCAAGGAACTGACCAACTGACCCGGCACCAAACTAACGCATCCCCTTAATTGTCTGGAGGTACACCATGGCCCATTCAAACAATGCCGACATCCTGCGCCACTCTCCGCTCGGACGCGAGCTGACGGACGCCGAGATCGACGCGCTCGCGAAACTCATCGTGGTGCGCGACCTGAAGGACGGCGAAGTGCTGCTGGCTGAAGGTATCAGCGATAGCAACATGCATGTGGTGGTGGACGGCGCGATTGCCGTGGCCAAGCCGGGCGATGGCGGAAAGTGGAATACCCTGCATATGCTCACCCCCGGCGATTTCGTCGGCGAGCTGTCCTTCATGGACAATGCACCACACTTCGCGGCGCTGGTCGCCTCCGGTCCGACCCGGGTGTTCAGCCTCAGTCGCGAAAAATTCGAAACACTGATCGACACCCACCCGCGCGCGGTCTACAAGGCGATGTGCACGATCATGCGCGTGGTACATGCGATCCAGCGCCGACTCAGCATGCAAATCGTCGAGATGCAGAACTACTTCTTCAAGGTCCATGGACGTTACTGACCCTAGCGGCGCTGCGGTTCGCGGCTATACGGGACGGACGTCGAGCGTGAGCATGCACTGATGAAAATAGTAGTTGGCATATCCGGTGGAGTCGATTCTGCCGTGTCTGCACTGCTGCTAAAGCATGCCGGCCATCAAGTCACAGGCGTCTTCATGAAGAACTGGGAGGAAGACGACACCGCCGAGCACTGCACGGCGGAAGAAGACCTCAAGATGGCGCGAGCGGTCTGCCAGCATCTTGATATCGAGCTTCGCACCGTGAACTTCTCTGCTGAATACTGGGACCGGGTGTTCAGCTATTTTCTGGCCGAATATCGCTGCGGCCGCACCCCGAACCCGGACGTGCTATGCAACAAGGAGATCAAGTTCAGTGCCTTTCTGGAACACGCGCTCGCACTCGGTGCCGACAAGATTGCCACCGGGCACTACGCGCGGGTAGCTTTCGCCGATGGCCGCCACCGCCTGCTCAAGGCCGCGGATGCCGGCAAGGATCAGACCTATTTTCTGTACCTGCTCGGGCAGAAGGAACTCGCGCACACGCTGTTTCCGATCGGCGATCTTCTGAAGGAAGAGGTACGAAGGATCGCAGAGGAAGCAGGCCTGCCCAACTTTGATCGGCGCGATTCCACCGGCATCTGTTTCATCGGCGAGCGCGACTTCCGCAGTTTCCTTGCGCGCTATCTGCCGGCCACGCGTGGTGAGATCCGCACGCTCACGGGCGAGCATGTCGGCGAACATGAAGGCGCCATGTATTACACCATTGGCCAACGCCACGGGCTTGGCATCGGTGGGGCCGGAGATGCCTGGTACGTCGTCGGCAAGGACGCGGAGCGCAATCTGCTCTACGTGGCACAGGGAGAACATCACCCCGCGCTTTACTGCGAGAGCCTCGTTGCCGGCACTGTCCACTGGATTGGTGCTGCGCCCAGGCTACCGGCGGCGCTTGCGGCCAAGACCCGATATCGCCAGCCCGAGCAGCCCTGCCGTGTAAGCGCAGCGGAAAAAGGTCTACACGTGAGCTTCAACGAGCCGCAGCGCGCTATTACGCCCGGGCAGTCCGTCGTGATATACCACAACGAAGAGTGCCTTGGCGGTGCCGTCATCGAACAGGCACTGCACAGCATGACGGCCGCACGCGTTGGCACCTGAGAGGCCGCTTGCGTTCCCTTCTGGTAAGATTGCCCGGCCAGTCCCCGGCGATCCCTCATGAATAGGCCAACGACCCCCACCCCCCTGCCACTCGACGCGCTCACAGCCCTCTCGCCGCTGGACGGACGTTATGAAGGCAAGACCGCGGTACTACGCCCGTATTTCAGCGAGTTCGGTCTGATCCGCCGACGCGTGCTGGTAGAGGTGCGCTGGCTGCAGGCACTCGCGGGTCACGGCCAGATTAAGGAGGTCCCGGCACTGACAGCGGCTGCCAATACGCTGCTCGATGGCATCGCAGCCAACTTTTCACAGTCGGATGCGCGCCGGGTAAAGGAAATCGAATCTACGACAAATCATGACGTCAAGGCGATCGAGTACTTCCTGAAGGAGAAGACCCTCAGTAACGCGGAGATCGCCAAGGTATCCGAGTTCATCCACTTCGCCTGCACCTCGGAGGACATCAACAACCTGTCTTACGCGCTGATGCTCAAGGATGCGCGCGACCAGGTACTACTGGGGCGAATGGATCGCATTATCGAGACCATCCGCGATCTCGCGCAACGTTATGCTGCCGAACCAATGCTCGCGCGCACCCATGGCCAGCCGGCTTCGCCGACGACGGTCGGCAAGGAACTGGCCAACGTCGCCTGGCGCCTTCAACGTGCGCGCGAACAGGTGGCGCGCGTTGAGCTGCTCGGAAAGATCAACGGTGCGGTCGGCAATTACAACGCCCATCTCATCGCCTACCCGGACGTTGACTGGCAGGCATTTGCCCGACATTTCGTCGAGGGCCTGGGCCTTGACTGGAACCCTTACACCATCCAGATCGAACCGCACGACTATATTGCGGAACTGCTGCAGGCGCTCTCTCGCTTCAACACGGTTTTGATCGATTTCAACCGCGACGTCTGGGGTTACATCGCGCTGGCCTATTTCAGGCAAAAGGCAGTCAAGGGTGAGGTCGGATCTTCTACCATGCCGCACAAGGTAAACCCGATCGACTTCGAAAACGCCGAGGGTAACCTGGGGCTTGCCAACGCGCTCTTTCATCACCTCGCCGAAAAGCTTCCCGTCTCGCGCTGGCAGCGCGACCTCACCGATTCCACGGTGTTACGAAATCTCGGCGTGGGTTTCGGCTACAGCGTGCTCGCCTGGGATTCCTGTCTGCGCGGGCTCGGCAAGCTCGAAGTAAACAGCGCGCGCCTCGCGGAGGATCTGGACGGGAACTGGGAGGTGCTGGCCGAAGCGGTGCAGACAGTCATGCGCCGCTACGGCGTGCCCGAACCCTACGAGAGGCTGAAGGAATTGACGCGCGGGAGATCCGGCGTCACGCGCGAGATTATGCACGAGTTCATCCGTGGCCTCGCCATTCCGGATGATGCCAAGCGCCGCCTGCTGGCACTAACGCCGGCAACGTACATCGGCAATGCCGCGGCGCAGGCCGCGGCCATTGGCAAGTAGTTTCCCGGGCGCCGCGCGGGGCCCGGGAAAGTCCCTTAGCGACGGCGCTTCTTCGCCGTCGATGTCTTGGATCGTGCCCGACCCCCGCGCGTCGGCGGCCCTGCGCTTTCCTGTGCAGTCTGCGCCTGCATCACGAACAGATATGCGGCGGCGGCGGTGTTCAATAGCAAACTGATCACCGTCCACGTCGCCTGCGGCATGTACTTGGCAATTAGCATTTGATAGCCAGCTACCACTGCCACCACCGCCAGTGCCGCAGCCGAGCCCACCACAATGCCGGGCTCTGGTTCCGCCGAGGCGATCAGCAGCATNNTGAGCCGTTTCGGGCGCCACCAGGAAGGTGATCGCCCACACGAGATACAGCAGCGCCGCCAACCCCAGCGCCAGTTGCACATATCCTCGCATCATCAAGTCGCTCCTTTCCTTTGAGTGGTGATCCCGGGAACGGCTTATATACTTGCTCTTATAGACAGAGTGCCCCGGGGCACGAATCAGTATATCCACCCAGGCACAGAACACAGAGCGATCGATTCATGGCCGAGACCCCCGCCCCGACCAACCCGCCCGCTGCCCCGGAGACCGCCCGCGGGGAGGAAGCCATCGGGGATCGGATTGCCGCCCTCGCCGAGGGTACGTTTCACGAATTCGACGTGTTTGCCCCGCAACTCGACCCACGCTGGTTCAACACCGGGCGCCTGCATCGGGCGCTTGGCAGTTTCGCGACCCGCCACCGCCACAATCGCGCCCGGCTCCTCGTGGAAGATGCGGCCCAAGCAGTTCGTGACAACAACCGCCTCGTCGATCTGGCGCGGCGTTTGAGCGACTTCGTCGAAATCCGTCAAGTGGGCGAGTCGGATCGCGGCTTGCGTGAACTGTTTGTGCTCGCCGACCGCAATGCCGTGCTGCACCAGCAGGACGTAACGCGCGTCGAGGCGATCGTGGAAACCGGCGGGCGTCGCGCCGGGGCTGAGTTGCGCATGCGCTTTCAGGGCTTGTGGGATCGCAGCGAACCGATCCCGGAAATTCGCACCACCGGCCTGTAGGAGCCCACTCGTGCGCCGTGCACTCACTCTGCTCTGCTGGCTTGGCATCGCGACGCTAGCTACCGGCTGCGGGCACAAACCGGTCGGAGGCGCGGATGGCGGCGAAACCGCCTACCACGCCGCCGAGAACGCCGTGCGAATGGTCGGCGCGCCGTATCGCTATGGCGGCAGCACGCCGAACGGGTTCGATTGCAGTGGTCTCGTTTACTACAGCTACTCACGCGCCGGTGTGCGGCTGCCGCGAAGCACCGACGGACTGCGCCGCTCTACGCGCCCGATCGCCCAGAGCAGTTTGCGTCGCGGCGACCTGGTGTTCTTCAATCAGCAAGGTAAGCGCAGCTCGCACGTCGGCATCTACCTCGGCAACGACGAGTTCGTGCATGCCCCCTCTAGCGGCAAGACTGTTCACATCTCAACGTTCGGCGATCGCTACTGGCAGCGCCATTTCGCCGGTGCGCGGCGCGTTGAATCCGACTAGCTTGTTTCGCGCACTGCCCTTGCTGGCCAGCCTGCTGCTGACCGCCCCGGCGCTGGCCGATGAAACGCGCGTGATTCAGCTTCATCACCACAGCGCGGCGGAAATCATGCCGCTTGTGCAGCCACTCCTTGCTGCCGAGGATGCAATCCGTGGTCTCGACTACCGGCTCATTGTGCGTACCTCCGACGCTCGCATGCGTGAAATTGAGCGCGTCATTGCCAAACTGGATACCGTGCAGCGCCAGCTGCGGCTCACGGTGAAGCATGTCCTGGCCCGCGACGCGACCCGCACGCTCGCAGAGATATCGGGAAGCGTTGGTGTAGGCGCTCACGCGCGCGTGAGCGTGCCGGGCAGCCACGAGCGAGACGACACTGGTATCACAATGAACGCACACAACCGGGACGACTATCTGCGCGTCCAGGCAAAGCAGGAGTCGGGCCGTGCGAGCGGCGTACGCACCGAGACACTACGCGTGGCCGAAGGCCAAGCAGGTTTCATACGCACCGGTCAGTCGGTCCCATACACGACGCGCACTGTACGCCGCATCAATGGAAGAACCGTGGTTCAGGAGACGCCTGCCTATGATGCTACCAGCGGCTTTCAAGTCCGCCCGCGTGTCAGCGGCCAACGCGTTGCGCTCGAAATCACGTCACGCCAAGAATCAGTCGGCAGGGGGCACAACGGTGTCGCGAACATGGGCGAGCTGACAACGACCGTGCAAGTACCGCTCGGGACATGGACCGATCTCGGTGCAGTGCTGAGTGGAGCGAGCGCCGCGAACCGCTCGCTTCTGCAAGGTTCGCGGGAAACCGGCGAAGAATCCTGGACGATACTTCTGCGAATCGAGGACGTTACCCCAGGTGTTCGTCCAGAAACGCCCGCACCACCCGTTCCGGCTTCGCGCCACTAAAGCGCCCGCGCTCCTCGCCGTTCTTGAACAGGATCACGGTCGGGAATCCACGCAGCTTGTAGTGGCCGGCCAGTTTCATGTTCTCGTCGGCGTCCACCTTGGCCAGGCGAATCTGACCCGTATCGTGGCGCACGATGCGCTCCAGCACCGGCGCAAGTGCGTGGCACGGCGGACACCACTCGGCCCAGAAATCCACCATGATCGGTGTGGCATGTGACGCCTCAAGAACCTTCTCGCGAAAATCGTGCTCGCTGACATCGAAGATTTGACCGGACGCGGCTGGCTTCATACTGCGGGGGTATCGGTATTCAGACGGGCGCGCACACTACCAGCGGCTTCGCGGCCACGCAACCGCCCCTGCCCCGCGCAAACGGGACTCGGGGCAGCCGGCCACGCCCGCTACCGCAACGTGGCCAACAACGCGACGATCAGGAGCACAAAGGTTAGACCCTGCAAGCCGACGCGCGCCAACATCATCTTGGTACTGTGCCGCACGTCGTACTCGCCACCATGCGCCATCGAGGCGATGCCGGATGTCAGCGCCGCCACAGTGGCGAAAAGAGCCACCACGATCAACACGGTGAGCACGCTCATCGTTGCCTCCTTGTCGCGCAGATTCAATCTGGTCTAAGTTCTCGCGCGACTTCAGCATCGAAACATGTTGCGCGATACCAGACCTTGATCTCTGTCAATTCGACAGTGGGTCCGGCCATAAACCCGGGTTATAGTGCTCCGCCCATGAACATCCCGCATGAACTGCTGCTCACCCACCTGTTGTCGCAGCCGACGGCACCTTTTCGCGAGATGCACGTGCAGCGCGTCGCAAGCGAGGTGCTCAGTGCCGCTGGCGTGCCGTGGTTTGCTGATCCGGCCGGAAACGTTATCGTCGGCGTCGGCTCGCGATCCGAATATCGATCGCTCACGCACGCACCTAGCCGCGAGCCGGTTCGGCTGTTCATTGCACACATGGACCACCCCGGCTTCCATGGCGCGCGCTGGCTGGGTGCCACGCGCCTTGCCGTCACTTGGCATGGCGGTTCGCCCACCCGGGGTGTGAACGGTGCGCGTGTGTGGCTCGCCGACCACAATGGCTACGCTGCAACCGGGCGGCTTGCCCATGCGCGCATTGGCAAATCAGGCTGGTCGATCGAGCGTGCCGAAGTGCTGCTGGATAGCCCGCTCAATCCGCGGCCAACCGCTGCCAGCCTATTTGGCGGATTCGGATTCCGGGCCCCCGTGTGGCCTTCGGGCAATCGGCTCTATACCAAGGCGGCGGACGACCTCGTCGGCGTGTTCGCAATCATTGCGACGGCGATCGATCTGTTCGGGCGCCGCACCAGGTCCGCCCCGCCTTTCATCGGCCTGCTCACGCGCGGCGAGGAAGTGGGCTTTGTCGGCGCGGTCGCACACTTCGAGCTGGGCTGGCTGAAGACAGCACGCCGGCCGGTCGTCTGCGTCAGCCTCGAAACTTCACGCACGCTTCCCGGAGCGATCATCGGCAAGGGCCCGGTGGTGCGACTCGGCGACCGACGGACAGTCTTCGACCCCAATGGCCTTCAGGTGTTGAGTGATCTCGCCGGGCAGGTCCTGCCCAAAGCGCATCAACGCCGCATCATGGATGGCGGCGCCTGCGAGGCCACCGCGGCGACCGCGTACGGCTTGCCCGCAATCGGACTGTCCGTGCCGCTAGGCAACTATCATAACCAGAATCTTGAAGGCGGCCCCGGAACAAAGGGTCGCCACGGCGCCGCACCCGAGTTTGTCAATATGCGCGATATTGGCGGACTTCTCAAACTCTGCCGAGCGCTCATGCGCCCACGCCTCCCGTGGGACGACGCCTGGTTCGCCCAGCGTCAGCGTCTCAAGCGCAACCTGCGCCACCACGCCAAACAAATCTAGCGTTAGCCCGCTTGCTTACGCCCCGAGACTACCAACGTCTCGACGTTGAGGTAAATGCCGTCGGCACTGGCAAGCGCAGCAACCTCGGCAACGTGCACCGTTCTGAGTGCGTCCCGCTGTTCGGGCGTGAGCTGCTCGAGCGCCGCGCGCGTGCCGCTGTTCCAGAGAATCTCCCACCAATCGTTCGTGTCCCGCAGGTGGTACCCGATCACCTCGCGCTCGACGGACACATCGGTCAGTCCTGCTTCAACGGCAAGCGAACGGCAAACCTCGGGGTCCTGTAGACGCTCCGCGGCGCGGCGCGGTGAATTTTCGGGAATCGTGACACCGGCCGCCCGCACACGGCTCAGGAACAATCCCATCATCGGCTGAAACGCCTGAGCGCCGAAGACACTGAACGTCACCGTGCCGCCCGGGCGCGTCACGCGCGCCCATTCCCGCAATCCGGCCAGCATGTCCGGCAAGAAGAAGATACCGAACGACGACACCGTGTGATGAAAGTAGTCCCGACGGAATTCGAGGTGCCGCGCGTTCATGACGTGGACATCGAGATTCTCGATGCCAAACTTGCGTCGCTTGGCATCGAGTTGCGCCAGCATCTGCTCGGCGAGATCGATCGCCGTGACGCGGCCATCGGGTGCGACCGCCTGGGCGGCAGCCAATGCGACCGCACCGGTTCCCGCGGCGACGTCGAGAATCTTCTCGCCACGGCGCGGATTGATCCGCGCGATTAGTCGATCGGCAACAAAGGGGAAAAAGCGCAGCGCCGGTGAATCGTAGCCCGGCGCAACCACATCGAAAACCGCAGCGATACGACGCGAATACTCGGCATCGCGCGCCGCGTCGTCTGTCATGGCCTGTTTACTGCGGTTTGGCTGGCGCGGGCTGCGGCGCCGCACCGGCCGGCGCCGGCGCCTTCATCATCTGCCCGGTCATCGGGATGAAGTACACGCCAACGTCCTTCTTGGAGTGGATCTTGCCGTCTTTGTCCTTGGTGTAGATGTAGAGCACCTGTCCCTTCTTGAACGGCTGCCCGATCGGGATTACAAGGCGGCCGCCCGGCTTCAACTGCTCGAATAGCGCCGGCGGAACATACTGTGCCGCGCAAGTCACCATGATGATATCGAATCCGCCCTTCACCTCCGGCCAGCCGAAGAAACCATCGCCGACACGCGTCTCGATATTGTCATAGCCAAGCGGCTTGAAGATCTTGGCCACACCCTTGCCGAGCGGCTCGATGATCTCGATCGAGTAAGCCTTCTTAACGATCCGTGACAGCAATGAAATCTGGTAGCCGGACCCGGTACCGACCTCAAGCACCACGCTGTCGGGCGTAGGCTTTGCGACCTGCGTCATGTACGCCTGGCCGAGATAGTCGGACAGCGCTGAGCCGTACCCAACCGCCCAGGGCTTCGCTGACTCCTCGTAGGCCTGTGCGGCGAACGAGCTGTTGTTCTGGTAATGATAGTGATAGTACTCGCGCGGAATCTGCTCGAATGCCTTCAGCACGGCGGGGTCGGCCTTGCCAAGACGCTCCGTTAGATAACGCTCGATGTTCTTTAGCGCCGCCTGTTTGCGGACCTGCAAATCATTGAAAGTCTGCTCGTCGATGTTCACCTTGCGGCCACTTTCCTTCATGGCGGCCTGATAGCGCGCGAAGGTCCATGCGCCGGCGACTGGCTTGACCGTCGACTCGGCGGCAAACGCGCTACTGGTGGCCAGCAACAGGCCAAACAAGGACATCAGATGGGTTCTGAACATGAAATTCTCGCGAGGGACGATGAACTTAGATGCGGTTTTCGCCGCGGGTCACCGGGAAAGTTAGCAGTACCGTGGCATAGAAGAGCAGCGCCAAGACGAGCGCGATTCTATAGCCCACCGCCAGCGCCAGCAAGTTCGCGAGGGGCGTAGCGATAACGGAAAAAGCCCCGTTCAAGCTCCACGCCCACGGCAAAAAGTGACTGCGCCCACCACGGAACAGATAGAGACCCAGCGGAAACGGGAAGCCGAGCGCGAACGAAAGCGGTGCGGCAACCAGCACCACAACCAGCACCTTCACCGCCATTGGCGCTGCCAACAGCCACAGCAACAGCGGATCCAGCAGAAACACTGCGACCAATATCCATACAAAGATGACGGTGCAGGCCAGCACCAGGCCACGCTTTGGGTGTTTCAGGTAGTTGCCAGAGTAGTAGCTGCCGGCACCGGAGAAGATGAGCATTGCCGCAAGCACCACGGCAAACGCGTAGGTTCGGTCGCTGAGGAAGAAAGAGGCCTTCTCGATAAGATAGATCTCGAGAAACAGAAAGCCCAGACCCAATCCGGCAAAGTACAGGATCGCCTTAAGGATGGCCTCGGTCTTGGGGCGGTCGCGCCGATAGCGCACCAACGGTAAACCGAGAATGAGGGCTGCCAGCAACAACGACTGCATCAGCACGGCGACATTGATCAGTAACCCAAGCTCCTCGCGCGGGATAAGTGCGATACGCTTCAGCACTTTGCCAAGCTCTCCGACGTGCAACACGGAGTAGAAGAACGGCCGATCATGCGTTGCCGGCTCGAGATTAAAGAAGTGATCCTTCACAAACGAATCGTGGTCCGGGCCGAGAAGCCTCAGCCCCTCTTCGCGCAACGCGTCGGAGGCCTGATCCGGACGCGACAGGACAGTTTCGCTGTCGAGCGACACCAGCGGCAAATCGTTCCAGATCGGGACCTTGGCGGGATCGATCCCCGGGTAAAAGGAGGTATCGAACGAGCGCTTCTCGGCAAACGCCCTAAGCCGGGCGACATCGGCCTCGCTGAAGGGCTGCGGACTCACCAGAATGCGCGCATTCCAGCTCGATCGGTACACCATTAGATGCCGCTCAGGATGCTCGATACCCATTCCCACAAGTGCGCCACGCGCTGTCTCGAGCATCTTAACCGCGTACACGGTGAATTCTCGGATCGAGACGGGAATCGAGGCAATGCCGTTCGGCTTGAGGGCACGAAGATAGTCCTGCATTGCCTCCACCGTAAACGCGAACTTGTTGGCATCAGCCTGCTGCAGAAAATCCGAGGCGATGTCTATTACCTGGTAGCGACCGCGCACGCCCGCCAGTGCCACTGCGGGCGCCGAATCCAGCAGACGCACGCGTGGGTCGTTGAGTGCCGCGTCCGGGTACGCTCGCTCGCGCGAAACGAGCTCAAAGAGACGATCGCCCGGCTCAAGTGCTACCACCGATCTGGCACCAAGGTAGAGCGCCTCACGCAGACGAAAGCCACCGCGCGTACCAATCAGCAGCGAGTCCGCCGCCGGCCGCAACTCATACGGCAGCGCATCGAGTGCCGCGCGCACGTAGCCCGGGTCGGAGACCGTGCCCTTGGGCAGCGAGGTCAGTCGGTTGCCATCGCTGTAGAGGCCATAGGTCAGCGGCGGAGCGCTCACGCCAAGCAAGGCGAAGTTGTTGGAGAAATCGGTATCGAGCCGCTCGGTAAAATTGTCGAGAACGAGAAAATAGCCGCGCGGCGAGCGAAATTCCTCCACAACGCGATTACCCTGCACATGCAGTGGTGGATAAATTGCCTTGTACTCGTTGAAGTCGGCGCGCTGGAACACGAATAGTGTCGCCTCGGCTGCCGCAAGTAGCAAAACGAGCCCAAGCAGGTACGCCGGGCGCCGGCGGGCGACCGGCGCGGGCAAGTGAAACAGCCCCGCCGCCGCCAATAGCGGCAGCAGCGCCGCCAGCAGCTGGAAGGGATGAATCCAGTACATGAGACCGAGCACCGCCAGTGCGCCAATACCGGCACCGGCGAGATCGGCGCCATATATCTTCGGAATCTCTTCCTGGAAGGTCAGGAAATACAGGCCAATGTAAAGGCCCGTGAAGAAGTAGAACGGGAACAGTACCGCGTAGTACTTCCAGATATTCCGCAACTGATCGAACCAAAGGTCCGGATTCTGGAACTCCAGCGGGTTGAACGGCACGACCGTCGTGAAGTAGTAACCACCCGATGCTGTGACCATAAGCAGCAGTGGAGAGAGGAACAACAGCAGCCGGGCGCGGTGCGCGAAGAATTCCTTGAAGAGCGACAGCACCACGCCGCTCACCGCAAAGCCGACCATCGTGATGGAAATGATCCAGTAGCCATATTCCGACCAGCTCGCGATGGAGAAATAGCGCGTCAGCGCGATTTCGAAACCGACCGCAGCGGCCGAGATCAGGAACAGCGGCGCAAGTGGCGCGTGCGTGCGAGTCATGGCGTCGTGCGTCCGCGCAGGCGCGCCGCCCGCGTTCTGACGGCCAGGCGCAGGAAATCATCGAGCAGCTGGTTGAAGCGCTCCGATTCGTCCACGAACAGCGCGTGGCCCGCCCGTGGGAACACCTCGACCCAGGCCTCGGGCCGGTGCTTCTTCAGGTTCTCGCCCTGGCCACGAAAACGCTCGGTCACGGCATACATGAGAGGCAGATCAGTCGCATACAGTGCATTCTTCCAGAACTCGCGTGGATACGGGTAACTGAGCAGCGCCACTGCGCCATCGAGTGGCACCTGTAAGGAAGAATCGACGATGCGCTGGTAGTAGGACTCCGGCTGCGGCCGGCGGTACATGCCGCGCACGAAAGCGTTCACGGTCTTGACCCGATCCTTCTTGAGTCGCGGAACAAAGGTTGGATCGTATTTAGGCGGTGGCTCCTCGCCGATAGAATTATCCACCAGCACCAGCGCCTGTACCCGATGCGAAGGGTACGACTTCAAATAGGCAATCGATTCCAACACGCCGAGCGACCAGCCGATCAGCACCACCGGCTGGGCACCAAGCTGATCGAGCAGCTCGGAGATATCGCGTGCGCGTCGCTCCACGCTGTATCCGCTCTGCGGCACGGCCGACGCACCCTGGCCGCGCGGATCGAAGGCAATTACCCGATACGTGGCGGCAAATCGCTCGATCTGTGGTTTCCAGATTTCAGCCGGCATCGTCCAGCCCGGCACGAACACGAGCGTAAAGTCGCCGCGACCTGCCTCCCAATAGTGCAAACGAACGCCATCGCTTGCGTTGAAGTAATGGTGAGTGGCCATCCCCTTCTCCGCTGCGGCGGGTGTTAACGCGCTGAGCAGCAAGAGTGCAGTGGCAAGCGCGCGTAACAGGGGAGAGACCATTGGAGCGAGTGTGGGCGACGGAGCGCCGGCGGGTCGCTACCTCAAGCGGGCGGGATCCGGCGCGGGCGCATACAGTACGCGGGGCTCCGGAGTCACGCAACCGCGCTCTTGCCGGCGGCACTAGCCCGCCCGCGCTGCCGTGGGCAGCGGAGTCGGCCGGGCGGTTACCGCAGTCTCCTCTATGTAAGACTTCAGTTCGTCGCCCGGAAGCTGCCATTCATCCCCCGCTGCAGGGACGTCTCGAGGGTCCGGTTCCACTTGTCCCACGGCCACGACAGATCGTCTGATTCACGTGTCGGCGGCCGAATCCACGTGCCATGATTTCGAGCTGGATAGGCTAGTTTCCCCGGATTTTCCTCAACGCGGCGAGGGCAGTTTCGTGAGTATTTTCGAGCGGGTTTGTCCGCAGTGCGCAACCACCAACTCAGTGAGTTCGGTACGGTGTGGCTGCGGTTATTGCTTCGATTCCAAACAGAACACGTCCCTCGACCAGACCGCGCAAGAAGAGCAGCTCTATCTCGACTACCTGGCTGCGCGCATCGCGCAGGCAGCCGAGACACTTGACTTCGCCCGTGCCGCGGCGGCGCGCGATCCGGAGCTTCACGCGCTGGCTGCCGAAGTGATTGCCGCCGAACAGGCCCTGCGTACCGCGCGCGCTGAACATGCCGTACAGGTCGCACGCGTTCGCAGCGCCCGCCAACAGGCAATGACGGCAAGGAGCGTGACGCGTCCCGCGCCGGTACTCGCCAAACCAATAATCGCTCTCCCCGCTCCTAAGCCGGTCGTCGCGGCGCCCGCACCAAAGCCAGCGGTTGCGATGTCCGCGCCCAAGCCGGTCATCGTGGCGTCGACCGTCACCGAAAAAACGAAGTCACTGCCCCGCCAGACGGCCGCGACGCTCGCGGCCAGGGCCAAAGCCTTGAAGCCGAAGCACCGCGCACTCGCTTCGACAATGCGCAGCAAGTCGGCGCAGCTTGGCGCGCCTGCATCCCGCCCAAGCGCCCCCACGCCTCAGCCACCGACGAGCGCAGTGCCTCCGGCCCCGTTTCGTGCCAAGCAGGCTGCTCGCGCCGAGCAAGTAGTGGAGAAACAGCGCGCTGCCTCGATCGCGATACAGCGCGCACCTGCAAGCTCGCCGACTGCACGCCGACCCCAGACATCCGCGACCGTGACGCCGAAGTCGGCCGCGGCACCGGGTATTCGCGCTGCGGCACCGGCGTCGAGCGTGCCGACCAAGTCATGCCCGAGCTGCGGCAACCGGCTTGCTGCGGCAGCGACACGCTGCAACTGCGGCTATGAGGTATCGGATGGTCCGGAGCTTCCAGCCCTCTCGGTTTCCGCACCGGCCGTCTTGGTACAGCCGGAAGCGCCGGGCAAGACCTGCCCGCACTGCGGCGGCAAGGTCACCGCATCGATGGCGCACTGCCGCTGCGGCTATGAATTCTCGAATGGTCCGGACATTCCTGGACTTCCTCCCATAAGCGAAGCGGATAAAGACTTCCTGTTCGACTTCGGCGTGCTCAAGCCCGCCTGATCCGGCGCGGCGTACCGGCCCCCGTTACTTTGCCGCTAGCGCGAGCAACAACTCGTTTAGCCGCCGAACGAACCCTGCCGGGTCTTCGAGCTGTCCACCTTCGGCTAGGAGCGCTTGATCGAGCAGCAGCAGGGAGAGGTCGCTAAAGCGCCCGGCCTCCACCTCCGCCTTTAGGCGCTCAACCAGTGCGTGCTCCGGATTCAATTCGAGAATCGGTTTGCGCGCGGGCGCTTGCTGGCCTGCAGCCTTTAGCAAGCGCTCGAGGTTTGCGCTCACATCCTGCTCGTCGCTCACCAGACAAGCCGGTGAACTCGTCAGGCGATGCGTCACTCGCACATCCTTGACGCGCTCGCCCAGCGCCACCTTCATCCGATCGAGCAGGTCCTTGAGTTGCCCGGCCGACTGCTCCTGTGCCTTTTTGGCGTCCTTGTCTTCGAGCGCGCCGAGATCGAGCGCGCCCTTGGCGACGGATTGCAGGGGTTTGCCTGAAAACTCGGTGAGGTGCATGACCACCCATTCATCTACGCGGTCGGCGAGTAACAGTACTTCGATACCCTGCTTGCGGAATATCTCGAGATGCGGGCTGTGGCGGGCGGCGGCGAGCGTCTCAGCCGTGAGATAGTAGATCTTCTCCTGTCCCTCGCGCATGCGCCCGACGTAGGCCTCGAGCGACACATCTTCTTCCGCCTTATCAGCATGCGTCGAGTGAAAGCGCAGCAACTTCGCGATGCGCTCGCGATTGGCGACATCCTCGACGACGCCCTCCTTTAGCACCCGGCCAAACTCGCCCCAGAACGCGGCGTACTCTTCCGGTTTGTGACGTGCCAGGTCTTCGAGTAGGTCGAGCACCTTGCGGGTCGAGCCGGCCCGAATGGCGTCGATGTCGCGGCTGTGCTGCAGGATCTCGCGTGAAACGTTAAGCGGCAGGTCAGCCGAATCGATCACTCCGCGCACGAAGCGCAGGTAGGCAGGCATGAGCTGCTCGGCATCGTCCATGATGAACACTCGACGTACGTAGAGCTTGATGCCATGGCGTTTGTCGCGGTCCCACAGGTCAAAGGGCGCATGGCGTGGCACATACAGCAGCGAGATGTACTCCTGTTTTCCTTCTACGCGCGTATGCACATGCGCGAGCGGCGCCTCGAAATCATGGGCGACATGCTTGTAGAACTCGTCGTACTCGTCCTGCTTGATCTCTCCTTTCGGGCGAGCCCACAATGCCGAGGCCCGATTGACGGTCTCCTCACCATCCCCGCCTTCCTTCGGCATCAGGATCGGCAGGGTGATGTGGTCCGAGTACTTGCGAAGGATCTCGCGCAGCCGCCATCCATCCAGGAACTCGTCCTCTCCTTCACGCAAGTGCAGCGTGACTTCTGTGCCGCGGTCGGACTTCTCGATGGTCTCGATCGAATAGTCACCCTGGCCAGTGGACTCCCAGCGCACACCGTGCTCCAGACTTAGTCCGGCGCGCCGGGTCGTGAGCGTGACACGGTCAGCGACGATGAACGCCGAGTAGAAACCGACGCCAAATTGGCCAATCAGCTTCGCATCCTTCTGCTGGTCGCCCGAGAGGGAGGCAAAGAACTGACGGGTACCGGACTTTGCGATGGTGCCGATGTGGTCGACCACCTCGGCGCGGCTCATACCGATACCGTTGTCGGCGACCGTGAGCGTGCGCGCCTGCTTGTCAAAGCGCACGCGGATGGCGAGCTCCGACTGACCCTCAAACAAACCCTCATCGGTAAGTGCCTCGAACCGCAGCTTGTCGGCGGCGTCGGAAGCGTTCGAAATCAGCTCACGCAGGAAGATTTCCTTGTTGCTGTAGAGCGAATGGATCATCAGGTCCAACAGCTGGCGGACCTCAGCCTGGAAGCCCAGCGTTTCTTTGTGCGTCTCGACAGTCATGACCGGACAATACTCCTTCATAAAACCAGGGTTTTTGGGACAAGCCTAACTAGTTGGGTCACCTTGGCCTCTCATCAAGCCCTTGGCGGGAAAAGAAAAACGCTGGTCGGGCCGGGGACCCTCTGACGGGGCGACCGGACCGCTCATCGCCGACCCCGGCCGCACGCCGACATCAGGGCCTATAATTCGGGGAGTCCAACACCCCGCTATGCGGAAGGGGGTCAAGCAATGACACGGAATGTTTCTGACCGGACCTGCCCGGGCTGCTCCCAGGTAGTCCCCGCGGACGTCCTCGTTTGTGAGTGCGGACACGCGTTTGACGACCCTGAGTCCACCGACAATTTGGCGGACACGAGTCACGATGCGCCCGAGCAAGAGCTGTTCGTTTCTTACCTCATTGCGCGGGTCGAGCAGGCGCGTGAGGCGCTGGACAACGTTCGCAATCAACTGGCCGGGCAGCCGGGCAACCTCGGCAAGGCCATGGAAGTGATGGAAGCCGTTCAGGATCTTCGCATCGCGCGGGCTGAGCTTGACGCAAGGCTTGGGCGCGCCTCACCGTACGCGGACGAGATCCGAGACCAACCCGGCGACAAGTTTCGGGCTGCACAGAGCGCCCGCGCCCAACGCCTTGCCGTTGAAGCTGGCGCGGATTCAAAGGAACTGCCCCCACCGCCGTATCGCCGGTCTCCGACGGCCCCAGCCGCGGATCACCCGGCCGACCAAAAGCGCCGCGACAAGTAGCCGGAGTCCGGGTCGATCCGGCCCTGGCAACCGTCAGTCGGCCAGCCCGTCGCAGCCGTCGCATGGCGCGCACTTGGCGGTCATCACTCCCTATAATTTGGGAGGTTCCTAACCGCCAACGCTTCGACAAGGATGTCCATGCCAGCGTCAACGTCCGTTTGTTCCCGCTGTTCTGCTGCTCTCGTTCCCGGTCAGGACATTTGCAGTTGTGGCCAGGTAATCACCGCGCGGGACACCCCCGGCAATGCGCTGCTGGTCCAGGCCGAGACATTGTATGAATCCTATCTCCAGACTCGCGTGCGCAGCGCCGAGCGCGCCTTGCAGGCCGCACGCATCGAACTCGCGCGCCGGCCGACCAGCGCCAGCCTGTCCGCGCGCGTCTACGAATGCACCCGCGAGCTGAAAACCGCTGAAGCCAAGCTCGCGGACCAGCGTCTGCGTACCGACACCGTGCGACGCGATTCGAGCGAAGCGGTCGCACCTTCGGCGGGGCCGTCCGAAGCGTTCCGTAGCACCCAGTCGGTGAAGGCCGATATTGCACTCGCCCGTCTGCAGGTTGAGCGCTTGCGCGACATCGTGGCGGCGGGGGAACCCACCGCACAGTTTGAGGCCAAGGCCGCCGCGCACGCCGAGCGCATCCTCAAGAATCGGCAGCGCGATACCTCGCCTTGCCCTGCCTGTGGCCTGCCGCTTCCGCATGACGCCACTCATTGCGGCTGCGGTTTCGCGGTTAGTCGGGCTGCGCGCGAAACCAGCTCCGAGTTCCTCTCGACGGAAGAAATCGCTGCACTGCGCCGCTCGCGCTAGTTGCTACTCGCGCAACACGCACTTTCGATAAAGGTCTTTCAGCCGCCCGTCCGGGTCATATTTGCGCTTCAGCGCCTCGTAGGCCGGCCGGTTATAGATGCTCCAGAATTGCTCCGGCGTAAAGTACGAGTCGGAATAGAGCGACTTCATTCCGCCAAGGGCCATCACCTTCTCTTCCACCTTGCGGTTGTGGAAGCCTTCCGGAATCGGACTTCGGCTGCGGATCACATCCCAGAATCCAAAGTTAACGTAAAGCTTGCCAGGTGCCAGCCCATACAGGTCAAAGTGGGCCCGTGGATCATATGCGCGCGTCGGACAGATCCATACCGGCAGGAACTTGATCGTGTCGTGATAGAAGTCGAAGAACTCCACGCAGTGCTCAATGGGTAGTTCGACATCCTGAATTACGGACTCGCTGTGTATGCCGAGTCGTCGATTGATACGGCCCATCAGGTTCCAGCGGCTGTTCCAGCGCATGATCCTGGTATAGGTAATCGAGCTCAGGCGCTTGCGGCCATACAGCCTGCGCAGCATCGGATTCTGCGCCCCAACATTCTTCGAGCACCAGAACCAGTCGGTGTCCCAGCGCCAGATGTAGTCACGCACAGTGAGATAGTCTTCGGTGCGCTCCAGCAAGGAGCGGTAAAAAATCCGCATATACGTGTAGTCGCTCACATACGGCGCCTGCTCGACGAACTGACCGAGCGTAATGACCAGCTCATTGCGCCCGAATACGACGCCGTCGACGAAATCCACGTCCGCCCGCTCACACTGCCGTGCCAGCTCCTTAAAGTAAATTTTCGGATCGCTGAAGCGCAGGTGCGTCAACCGCACGTACGGCTTGACCGGAACGGTCTTCACCTTCAGCTTGAGCGCGTAGCCCAGCGTGCCGTAGGAATTCGGAAATCCGAAGAAGAGATCCCGGTGCTCGTTGTTCGGCGTGCAGTGCACAACGCGGCCGTCACCGAGCAAAACCTCGAGCTCCTGCACGGTTTCGTGCACCAGTCCGTAGCGGAATGACGAGGATTCAATGCCGCATCCGGTCGTAGCGCCGCCGATGGTAATGGACTTGAGTTGCGGCACGACTGTCGGCATGACCCCATACAGGAGACACTCGTCGACAAGCTTCACATACGGCGTCATGCCCTCGACCTCGACGTATCCGCCTGCCACGTCGACGCGCAGCACGTCGTTGAACTGCCGCACGTCGAGGCGGCGCGCCGTGTCTTCCTTGCGGTCGCGAAAGAGATTCGAAGTGTCCTTGCCAAGGCGCACGGCGCCCTTGTCGGCGCGCAGCTGGGCAATCAGCGCCTGCTTCTTCTGTTCGTAGGAAATAGCGGCCATCAGGTGGGTGTTGGGTTGTGAAGATGCCAGTGTAACCGATTTGCCCGGCACTTCGTCGCAGGCGACGCACTACGAACGCGTTCAGCGTCGCGATTCCTTGATGTCCGTCGGGGTATCGATGTCGCGCACAATGCCGGGGTCGTCAACATCGATCCAGGTCACGCGCTCCACATTGACCGAGATGATGTCCCGCCCGCCGATGTCCGCGTTGAGTGCCAGCAACGCTTCACGGAACTCGCGAGAGAATCCAACCGGATGACCGCGCTGACCGCGGTAGCGCGGTACCGCAATCGCGGCACCACCACGCAGCGCACCGACGATGGCCGCAAACGTCGACTGGCGCACGAACGGCATGTCGGCCAGCGCCACGACCCAGCCACTCGCCTCGTGTAGCGCAGCCACACCGCAAGCGAGGCTCGCCCCCATGCCGAGCGCGGCGCTCGCGCATGGCACAATTTCCAGCCCCGCATGGGCCAATAGCTGCGACAACTGGGCATCCTCGGATTGCACGACCACAGCTGAGCGTGGCAACGCCGCATAGAGCGTTCGCGCGGCACAAACTGCCATTGGCACGCCGTCATCGACAGGAACCAGCAGCTTGTTCGCGCCGAAGCGCGTGCCGCTACCTGCGGCTAGCAAGAGGCCCGCAGGCTCGGACACGCGGTCTCGGTCTCCTGAGTCGGCGCGGCCGCGTCGATCGTCGTCAGCACCACCCCGTGACGCAGCGCTGTAATCTCGGCGAGGATGGCAATAGCAATCTCGGCCGGCGTGCGGCTGCCAATCGGCAACCCGACCGGCCCATGCAGGCGCTCGAGCTGCTCAGCAGTCAATCCCATCTTGCGCAAGCGCTCGCGGCGGCGCGAATTGTTCGCTTTTGACCCGAGCGCGCCGACATAGAACACGCGGGAGGCAAGCGCCTCGATCAGCGCCAAATCGTCGAGCTTCGGATCATGGGTGAGAGCCACCACCGCGCTGCGAGCATCGCGTGCCAGTGCGCGCACCGCGTCGTCCGGCATGCTCGTATCGAGCACCGCGCCAGGTACCGCCCCGTTCTGCGCGTAATCCTCGCGCGGATCGCAGACCACCACGTCATAGTCGAGGGCGAGCGCCATCTCTGCCGTACAGCGCGAAAGCTGTCCGGCACCGATCAGCAGAAGTCGCCACGCCGGACCGAACACCTTGACCAGATCCCGTCCATCAAAGCCGAACTCGTCCTGGGCGGAGGCCGGATGCAGACTGACCTCCCCGGTAGCAAGACAGACGCGCCGCCCAATAAGTCTGCGCTCGTCCAGCGCCCCCAGTACCGCGCGCACCGGTTCGGGTCCCGGGAGGCGCTCAATCAGCAGGTCGAGTCGACCTCCGCATGGCAGACCGAAACGCGCGGTCTGGTCCCCGGTGACACCATAAGTATCGATGCATGGCAGCTTCTTGAAGGTGCGCGCGCTGAGGCGACCAACAAGATCGTCCTCGACGCAGCCGCCCGAGACCGAGCCCACGAACCGGCCGTCCTCGCAAACCGCGAGTAACGAACCGACCGGACGGGGCGACGAGCCCCAGGTCTTGGCCACAGTGACGAGGTAGGCATCGTGCCCCGCCTCGAGCCAGTCGAGCGCTGTGCGCAACACCTCACGATCTGAGCTGATCATGTTCGGTATCGGACCCCGGCCGTCACGGTTAGTCCGCCCCTAAGCCATCAGGCGCAGCGGCAATCGATCGATCCGCTTGCGGGTGGCGGCGAACAATGCATTCGCTACGGCCGGCGCGATGGGAGGGACGGCTGGTTCGCCCACGCCAGTTGGTGCCTCGCTGCTCTTCACAATATGCACCTCGATGCGCGGCATGTCGCCGATGCGCAGAACCGGATAGTCATGAAAATTCGACTGCTGCACGATCCCGTCCTTCAGCGAGATTTCTCCATAAAGCGCGGCCGAGAGCCCAAAGACAATTCCGGATTCCATTTGCGCACGCACGATATCGGGATTCACCGCCACACCGCAGTCGACCGCGCACACCACGCGCTCGACCCGAAAGCTGCCGTCGTCAGCAACGCTCACTTCGGCCACTTCGGCGACATAGGTATGGAACGCCTCATGCACCGCCACACCACGCGCACGACCCTTTGGCAGCGGCTTGCCCCACCCGGCCTTCTGGGCCGCAAGCTTCAGCACACGCGCGTGGCGTGGGTGTTCCTTCAACAGATCCAGCCGGAAGGCTACCGCATCCTTCCCCGCAGCGTGTGCAAGACGGTCGATCATGACTTCGGTCGAGAATGCAGTGTGTGTGCTGCCGACACTGCGCCACCACAGCACCGGCACGCCAACCGACGCGGTATGCAGGTCGACGCGCAGGTTCGGAATCGCATAGGGCAGGTTCGAAGCGCCCTCCACTGATGTGGGATCGATACCATCCTTGATCATGCCGGCAAACGGCGTGCCAGCCACGATCGACTGGCCCACAATCCGATGCGACCAACCGACCGGCCGGCCCTGCTTGTCGACACCCGCCGCGATGGCGTGCACATATGCTGGCCGATAGTAGCCGCCACGCATGTCATCCTCGCGCGCCCAGCACAGCCGGATCGGCGCATTGAGCGAGCGCGTTGCCTTGGCCACCGCCACTGCCTCGCAGATGTAATCAGAAATCGGGTTGGCATGGCGGCCGAAGCTGCCGCCGGCAAGCAGTGTGTGGATGGTCACCTGCTCGGGCTTCAGGCCGGCTGCGGCTGCCGCTTTCGCCTGATCGAGGGTCTGCGACTGGGAACCCGCCCAAACCTCGCACGACTTGTCATCGAGACGCACCAAGCAGTTCAGCGGCTCCATTGCGGCATGCGCGAGATAAGGAAATTCGAATACGGCCTCGATGCGTCTTGCGGCAGCATTCAGCGCCGCATCCGCTTCTCCCCTGCTGGATGCAACCGCGCCCGGCTGCTTCAGCAAAGCCCGATACTGCTCACGAATCGCGTCACTCGATGAAGTGAATCCGCCCGACCTGTCCCATTCGATGGTCAGGGCTTCGCGCGCGCGCCATGCATGCCAAAAGTCGGTCGCAACCACCGCCACGCCTTGCGGAATCTCGACTACCGCCTTGACGCCGTTCATGGCCAACGCCTTCGAAGCGTCATAGCGCTTGAGCTTCGCGCCAAATACCGCTGGCCGCGCAATGACCGCGGTGAGGGCGTTTGGCAGATGGTGATCAATTGCGTACACCGCCGTGCCGTTCACCTTGGCGGCGGTATCCTTACGCGGCACGTGTTTTCCAATCAGCTTCCATTCACGCGGCGTCTTGAGCGGGACATCCTCGGGCATCGGCAGCGTAGCGGCCAACGCGGCGAGTTCGCCAAAGCTTGCACGCTTGTTGCTTCGCGCGTCGATCACGTAGCCACGCTCGGCGCGCAGACCCTTGGCCTCCGCATTCCAGCGCCGGGCGGCGGCCGCGATCAGCAGCGCGCGGGCGGTCGCGCCCGCGCGACGCAACTGATCCCAGGAACCCCTCATGCTTGTGCTTCCGCCCGTTCCCTGCGCGGATCCGCCCCAGGCAAGATTCGCGTAACGTTTCACGTCGGCCGGCGCAGTTTCGACGCGCACTTGCTCCCAATCTGCGTCCAGCTCCTCGGCAACCAGCGTCGGCAACCCGGTGTATACACCCTGCCCCATTTCCAGGTGCTTGACGATAACGACGACTGTGTTGTCGGGGGCGATACGCAGGAAGGCATTTGGCGCAAACGCAGCAGATTCCATCGGCTCCTGCGCAAGCATTGCCGCACGCGCAGCGCGCGGTGAAAAGTGAAAACCGATCACCAATCCGGCGCCGACCGCCGAAACCTGAAGAAACGAGCGACGCGATGGATTGGCGAGATCGTTCATGTCAGGCCGCCTTTACACCGGCCGCCCTCTTGATTGCTGCGCGGATGCGCTGATAAGTGCCGCAGCGACACAGCACGCCGCTCATGGCGCGGTCGATGTCGGCGTCGGTGGGCTTTGGAGTCTTGGCCAGCAGTGCCGCAGCCGCCATGATCTGGCCAGACTGGCAGTAACCGCACTGCGGCACATCGAGCTCGATCCACGCTCGCTGCACCGGGTGGCTGCTGTCGGTAGACAGTCCTTCAATCGTCGTAATGCGCTTGCCGACTGCGGCGGACACCGGCATTACACAGGAACGCACTGCCTCGCCATCCACGTGCACGGTACACGCCCCGCACTGCGAGATACCGCAGGCGTACTTGGTACCTGTCAGTCCAATAACGTCGCGCAGCACCCACAGCAGCGGCATTTCGGGCTCGACATCAACCTGATGGGATTTTCCATTGACCGTAAGTGAAAACATGCCGGGGCTCCCTGAATCATTGACAGAGAAATCGGGGGATGAGCGAAATCATCATACGCGCCGTTGCTGGTGGCGCAAGATATTCGGACGAGCGGAACGCGCTATACGAGTAGCGACGTGCACAGTGCGGGATTCTCAAGTTTCTCGAGAAACCATTGCAGCGCCCTGCCCTTGTGCGTGGTGCGCCAGGCGATCAGCAACTGCGCGTCTGGCGGCGCCTCCACAACGCGCCGCTCCACCAGTCGGCCCGCGGCGATCTCCGCGGCTGCGAGATGGGCAGGAATGTAGCCAACCCCAAGACCGGCAACATGGGCGGCGATCTTGGCGCGCATGGTCGATACCGTAAAAACATCCTGGCCGGAGATAAGACCGGAGGTGCGTGGCGGCAGGCTGCGCGAGCTATCCGCCGCTGCCACCGCGCGGTATTGCATGATCTGCTCAGGCGTAAGTGGCTCGGGCAACGCGGCAAGTGGATGGTTTGGGGCAACGGCGAAGACAAACGCAAGGCTTCCCAGCGCGCGCGTGGTGTACCCGCCACCCGGCGGCCCGTGGCCAGACGCGCCGATCACAAGATCGGCACGCCCGCTCACCAGCGCATCCCATGTGCCGCTCAGCACCTCCGACATCACGCGCAAGCGCGTACCGCACTGACTCGAATAGAACTCACTGAGCAACGGATAGAGCCGCTCGACCGGAATAACATCCTCCAGCGCAATGCGCAGCTCCACCTCAAAACCGGTCGCCACGCGCTTCGCGCGCGCCTCAAGCTCCGAGGCCGCTAACAAGAGACGCCGGCCTTCGCGTAGCAACTCCCGCCCGGCCTCGGTGAGCTGAGCACGATGGCCACTGCGATCGAAGATCAAAATGCCAAGGTCTTCCTCCAGCTTTTGCACCGAATACGTGATGGCAGACGGCACTCGATGCAGCTCTTCCGCCGCAGCGGCGAAACTGCCAGCGCGCTCAATAGCATCCAGGACAGTCAGGGCATCAAGACTAAGACGCACGGTTGTTCAAATTCCTTGAACGATCTTGTCGAAATTCTTCGCTATTCCTGACTGTTTTACAAGGATACATTCTCCCCCATCACGGAACTGCTAGAGAGCCTGGCCAGGAGGCCCCCAGAAATGCTGGAAATTCGCAAAAGCACCGAGCGCGGCCACGCCAACCATGGCTGGCTGGACAGCCACCATACCTTCTCGTTTGCCGACTACTACGACCCCCAGCAAATGGGGTTTTCCGTGCTTCGGGTGATTAACGAGGACCGCGTCGAGCCGGGCGCCGGCTTTCCCACCCATGGGCACCGCGACATGGAAATCGTCAGCTACGTGCTCGACGGCGCGCTCGAACACAAGGACAACATGGGTAACGGTTCCGTGATTCGCCCCGGCGACGTACAGCGCATGAGCGCGGGCACCGGCGTGCGCCACAGTGAATACAACGCGTCCAACAACGAGCGCGTGCATTTCCTGCAGATCTGGATCCTGCCCAAGGCAACCGGTATCGCGCCGGACTATGAGCAGAAGCATTTCACCCCCACCGAGCTCGACAGCAAGCTGCGCGTCGTGGCCTCTCCCGATGGACGCGACGGCTCGGTCACCATTCACCAGGACGCCTATCTCTACGCCAGCAGGCTTGCCAACGGCGCGCAGGTCGCGCACGCACTGGCGCCTGGTCGGCGCGCCTACGTGCACGTCGCGCGCGGAAGCGTTGCCATAAATGGCACGCCGCTCACTGCCGGTGATGGCGCGCGCATCGAAAATGAAACCCGCGTCACGCTCGGCAACGCCAATGGCGCCGAGGTGCTGCTGTTTGATCTTCCATAAACTGAAACTGATATCGCAAGGAGCAAGGTCATGGCACAGAAGAAAGAGGTTCTGGTTACCGGAGCAACCGGGCAACAGGGCGGCGCGGTCGCGCGCGAACTGATCGCGCACGGCTACGCGGTGCGCGCGATGACGCGCAATCCCAAGGGCGACAAGGCGCAGGCCCTCGCAAAACTGGGTGCCACAGTGGTGCAAGGCGATCTCGAAGACATCGACTCACTCAAGCGTGCGCTACAAGGCGCCTGGGGCGCGTTCGCACTCCAGAACACCTGGGAGGCTGGCGTCGAGAAGGAGGAACAACAAGGCAAGCGCTTTGCGGAGTTGGCAAAGCAGGCGGGCATCCAGCATTTCGTCTACAGCTCGGTCGGTTCAGCGCATCGCAACACCGGCATTCCGCACTTCGACAACAAATGGCGTGTCGAGGAGACGGTTCGCAAGCTCGGCTTTCCGACCCACACGATCCTGCGGCCCGTGTTCTTCATGGAAAACTGGATATCGCCCTGGTTCAAACCTGCGATCGACAACGGACAGCTCGCGGTCGGCATCAAGCCCGACACGGTGCTGCAAATGATCGCCGTCGCCGACATCGGCAAATACGGACGCTACGCATTCGATCACTCACAGCAACTCAATGGCAAGGCGCTCGACATTGCGGGCGATGCGCTGACCATGCCGCAGGTCGCCAAGCTCATCGGTGAGGCTGCCCAGCGGCAGGTTACGTTCGTTTCCGTGCCAATCGAAGAGGTGCGCAAGTTCAGCATGGACTTCGCGGCCATGCTGGAGTGGTTCGATCGAGTTGGTTACGAAGCCGATATCAAGGCGCGTTCGCAGGAGTCCGGCGTTCGCCCGACTACTTTCAGTGAATGGGTGAAGACTGTGAGCTGGAAGTGAGGAAAGCGAGCTGCGTTCGTAGCGATCGGGACTTTCTGCAATTGCATACTAATTTGAGGAAGCAGCATGTTTATTCGTAGCACATCCTTGATCATCGCCGCCCTGCTCGCCGGCACCGCAGTAGCTGCGCCTGAAACCTACACCATCGATCCGCGTCACACATTTCCGAGTTTCGAGGTGAACCATCTCGGTTTCTCGACACAGCGCGGCCGCTTCAACTCGACCAGTGGCACGATTGTGCTGGATCGCGCCGCGCGCTCCGCGTCGGTCGAGGTATCAATCGACGTGCGCTCGATCAACACTGGCCTCGACAAGCTGGAACAGCACCTGGTCGCCGAGGACTTCTTTTACGCAACCAAGTACCCAAAGATCAATTTCAAGTCGACGCATGCGCGTTTCGAGGGCGACAAGCTGGTGGCACTTGACGGCGACCTGACCATGCGCGGCGTAACCAGACCGGTCACGCTCACCATGTCGTCTTTTTACTGCGGCATGCACCCGATCCTCAAGAAACCGGCCTGCGGCGCTGACGCGATGACGATGATCAAGCGCTCGGACTACGGCATCAACTACGCGCTGCCTGCAGTTGGCGATGCTGTAAAGCTCCTGATTCAGGTCGAGGCGCACAAGCAGTAGACCGGCTTGAGTGACGGCGTATCCCTAGAGACAACCATCACAACCGGGTAGACGTCGCATAAACTCCGGACTGCGTCCGGGGTCATGGCAGACGGCAAACACCAAAAAGACAGCAACGATATGGCGAGACTGGTTAACGGCAAGCTGCAAGGCCACTGGCGGGATGCGACCCAGAGAGCTGGGGAGTTCGTGCGGGTCGCGAGCCCATTTCGGGACTGGGTCACGGCGGACAGAATGGGACGCTTTCCGGCAGAGCCCGGGCGATATCACCTGTACGTCTCACCCGCTTGTCCCTGGGCACATCGCACGCTGATCTTTCGCAAGCTGAAGCAGCTTGAGGACGTCATAACAGTTTCCGTGGTCGACCCGGTCTCGGGCGACGATGGTTGGCGTTTTTCGGACGCACCCGGCTGCACGCCAGATGCGCTCTACGGCAGCAGCCATCTGCATCAACTCTATACTCGCGCGCGAGCCGATTTCACCGGGCTCGTAACGGTTCCCGTGCTATGGGATCGCAAGACCGAGACTATCGTGAACAATGAATCGCCCGAGATCATCCGGATGCTCAACTCGGCGTTCGATGCGTTCACGCCCGTGCGCGCGGACTACTACCCTGAGGCACTGCGGCCGGAAATCGACGCGATCAACGAATTCGTCTACGAACGCATAAATAATGGCGTGTACCGGTGCGGATTTGCAGGCACCCAGGCGGTCTACGATCGCGCCTTTGATGCCCTGTTCGGAGCGCTCGACGAAATCGAAGCGCGCCTCGCAACTTCGAGGTTCCTCGTCGGCAACACGCTGACCGAGGCGGACTGGCGACTGTTTCCGACGCTGCTGCGATTTGATGCGGTCTACTACAACCTGTTTCGCTGCAATCGCCAACGGATCGCGGACTTCCCGAACCTGTCGAGCTACGTGCGCGACCTGTACCAGCGCCCCGGCATTGCCGAGACGGTGGACTTCGATCACATCAAGCGCCACTATTTCCTCAGCCTGCGCCAGCTGAACCCAAGTGGCATCGTGCCGAACGGGCCGGCGCTCGACTTCGATGCACCGCACGACCGCGGGCGCTTCGGACCGGTGCAGGTGGCGCAACGTGCGACATCGCCATGAACACCTGTTACGCAACTGAACGCAAGGTGGAATCCGTGATCACCAGCGAGCGCACGCTCGAGGGCGGCGGCTTCCCGGTTCGACGGCCGTTTCCAACGGCGGCGCTGCTGCAGGTCGATCCGTTCCTGCTGCTCGATCATCTCGGACCGGTTGAATGGGGACCGGGCGAAGGCATCGGTGCGCCGGATCATCCGCACCGCGGCTTCGAGACCGTGACCTACCTGTTATCCGGCGGATTCCAGCACAAGGACTCGGCGGGCCATTCCGGCAAACTCGGGCCCGGCGATGTGCAATGGATGACGGCGGGAGCCGGTGTCGTGCATTCGGAACTGCCATCGGATGAGTTCATGCGCGATGGCGGCGTGATGCATGGTTTTCAGATCTGGGTCAATCTTCCGGCGCGTGACAAGATGGCGAAGCCACGTTACCAGGACATCCCCGCATCACGCATTCCGCAGTCACAAAGCGCGGACGGCAAGGTGAAGGTACGCGTGATCGCCGGCGAAGCGCTTGGCGCCTCCGCGGTGATCGACACCCACACGCCGATCACCTACCTGCATTACACCCTCGCCCCAGGGGCAAAGACGATCCAGGCATTGCCGATCGATCACAACGCGCTAGTCTACGTTTTCTCGGGCACAGCACTGGTTGGTAGCGAGTCCCGCGCGGTGCGCGAGGGGCAACTCGCCACCCTGAGCGCCGGAGAGTCGGTCGCGCTGGCAGTTGAAGCGGAACATTCGCAACCTGCGGAGCTGCTCCTGCTTGCCGGAGCGCCGCTCAACGAGCCTGTCGCGCGCTACGGCCCGTTCGTCATGAATACCCACGAAGAGATTCGCCAGGCTGTTCGCGACTTCCAGTCCGGCCGACTTGGCAAGATCGACTTCTGAGAGAAGGGCTGTATTGCGGCCGAGACGGGCCGAACACAGTCCTGGATTTGACCGTCAGACCCGGTTCCGGGAAGCAGTTCAGAAAGTTGCAGGTGCTCCGAACAGCGAGCGGACGCAGCCTACTTATAGAAGACGTGTCTGCCGATGTGGGCAACGCGCGTCTTCTCGCGCGACCAGCTCGGCCGCACGTAGTTCGCGTGGAAGTGCGTGGCCCCGTCGAGCTTGGGATCCTCACGACGGAAGTACACCGTTTCGGCAATTCGCCAGGCCTGCTGCCACTGTTCGCCTCGGGGTTCGGGGAGCCGATCGAACTCGGTCCATGAGAACGCGCCGACGTTGCGATTGCGAATCGTATCCCAGCGCTTCTCGTAGACCACGCCGCACACCGTCTTCGGGTAATAGGGGGAGGCCACGCGATTCATAGTGACCTCGGCGACCGCATACTGTCCCGCCGGTGGTTCGCCGCGTGCCTCGAAATAGACGTTGCGCGCGAGACAAGCGAGATTGCGCTGCTCAGCGTTGTACGCAAATAGCGCAAACAGTAGCGTCCCGAGCCCACCCACCAGCAACGCCACGATCGAGGCAAACACGACGGAATCACTGTCGCGCCGGTACCAGCGCACCCGCACGCTACGCCACCAACCCGATATGAGCGAGCGCGGGGAAAACCAGGGGGATCGGGAGCGGCGTTTGCGAGGCATGATGGCAGAATTTCACTTGCGGCCGGGCAGCGCGGTTGCGGTGCCCTTCCCCAAGTTAAGGGTGGCGATAGTAACCCGACCAGCGCGTCCCGGACCAGCGGAAAACGCTCCCGGATCGGCGGCGGGCCACGCGCCAGGAGGCTGCACGATCCGCGATTTCGCTGTGAATGCGTTTCCAGTAACGTATTGGCCGACTCTATCTCCGGAGACTCGGCTTGCAGCTGCTCACGTACCGTTATCGCGATCACACCGGCCTCGGGCTGCTACACGGCCAAGCCGTCATTCCACTCGATCCGTCGCACGGTTGGCACGGCAGTCTTCTCGACCTGATCGCGGCCGGCCCCGATTCATGGAAGAAAGTCTCGGAGTTCGCCCGCTCACCCGCCGCTGCCGCAGACGGGCTGCCCGCTCGCGACATTGAGTGGCTCGCGCCAATTCCGCGGCCAGGCAAGAACATCATGTGCCTGGGGTGGAATTATTCCGAGCATGTCAGCGAGAGCGCCGCTGTAAGCGGCCGCCAGGCCGAACCGCCGAAAGACCCGGTCGTCTTCACCAAGAACGTCACGAGCGTCACGGGCCCGCACGCCGACATCCCCGCCCACGGCGGCGTCACGGCTGAGCTCGACTGGGAAGTCGAGTTGGGCGTGGTGATCGGCGTGGGCGGGCGGGCGATTGCACGCGAGCGGGCGCTGGAACACGTGTTCGGCTACACGGTGATCAACGACATCTCGGCGCGCGACCTGCAGTTCCGCCACAAGCAATTCTTCATTGGCAAGAGCCTCGATGGCGCCTGCCCGATGGGGCCCGTCATCGTCACGCGAGATGAAATTGCCGATCCGCAAGACCTGGCGCTCAAGTCCTGGGTGAACGGAACGCTAAAGCAGGACTCGAGTACCCGTCACATGATCTTCGACGTGGCGACGATCATCGCGACACTTTCGCGCGGCATGACGCTCGAGCCCGGCGATATCATCGCGACTGGCACGCCGAGCGGCGTTGGTTTCGCGCGCAAACCGCCCGAGTTCCTGAAGCCGGGCGATGTCGTGGAGTGTGAAGTCGAAGGAATCGGGCGACTTCGTAATCGCCTCGTCTAGCCGTCCTGCGAGACGGGTACAGCCTCGCCGGCCACACCGTAGGCGGCAAAGAACTCCTGCGTGAGCGCCGCGCCACCATCCTCATAGCGCGGCGAGAAGTGAAACGGCACAACCGCCTTCGCGCCGCAGGCGCGAGCGAGCGTTCCGGCCTGATGTGCCGTGAGATGGAAGCGTGCCGCCGCCCGCTCGGCATCGACATCCAGAAACGGCGCCTCGATGAAAAGCACATCGGCCCCCTGGGCGAGGTGTGCGATACGCGCGGCGTTTGCCTCGCTGTAAATCACATCGGTCACGTAGGCAATTTTCTGGCCTGGCACGATGCGCAGCGCCGAGTCGCGTAGCTCCCCGAGCGGAAACACGCGCTCGTGCGGCCCATCTCGATCCTGCCACACCACCGTGATCGGCGTATCGTCCGGCATGCCGCGGCGCACGGCACGCTTGAAGCCCGCAAGCCACGGACCGGTCGGAACCCCCAGCTCATCGAGGCGGTTCTTCCAGACATTCAGGTGACGATCTTCCTCGAGCGCGAAAGCGAGGCATGGCGTCTTGTGATCGAGCAGTGCACAGCGCACCCGGAATGCCTCCTCGCTGTGCAATACCCCGTCCGTGACCGTCAATGTCTCCTCCCCCTCGCGCACGAATTCCCGCTTGCAGCGAAACCGCGCCCGGCGCGCGCTTGATTCCGAAAGCACCTCGGTCACGATCAGTTCGAGATCGGTTTCGTAGCTGTCAACGAGGTTCCAGGTGTAACCGGCCAGCCGGCTGCCGACCTGATCGACAAGACCGACCGGCCCATAGAGCCTTATCACCACGCTGCGTCCGAGACAGATGCGCAGCAGCCAGTCGAAACCCATGAAATGATCCATGTGCGCGTGCGAAACGAATACGTCGGAGACCCGCAAGATCTTGCGCGGCGCAAGCGCGCGGACATCGCCCAAATCGAACAGCACCGCCCGCTTCTCGAACAGGCAATCGACGTAGACCCCCGGATCGCCAAACGGGTCATTAATGAGCGACGGGTGAAATAGCGGCCGCATGGATTCATCTTATCGCAGCCGCGCCGGCCTGCGGTGACGGCGCTGTTGATCTGTGTCAATGCCAGCACACGCCCACAGTGTCGTAGTACGCAGAGTAGCCCTGTCAGCCCGCTGCCGGGAGGCGCTCCGATGGAACAGGTGTTTGAGCTCGCCGACGACCTCGGTCCCGCCAAGGTCATACATGTCCACGAGCCGGGCATCGGGCTGAAAGGCATTCTGGTGGTCGACAACGTCGCCGCAGGTCCGTCGATCGGCGGCCTGCGCATGGCGCCCGATGTGAGTCTCACGGAATGTGCGCGCCTTGCCCGTGCCATGACACTCAAGAATGCCGCCGCCGGTCTCGCCCATGGCGGCGGCAAGTCCGTGCTTTTCGCCGATCCGAAAATGGACCGTGCCCGCAAGGAACAGCTGATCCGCGCCTTTGCCTATGCCCTGCGCAACGAGCAGGACTACATCTTCGGGCCCGACATGGGAACCGACGAAACCTGCATGGCATGGGTCAAGGACGAGATCGGGCGCTCGGTCGGTCTGCCGCGCGAAATCGGTGGCATCCCGCTCGATGAGATCGGCGCCACCGGGTGGGGCGTGAGCCATGTCACGGACGTCGCGGCGCGTTACTGCAACCTCGAATTGCGCGGTGCCCGCGTCGCGATCCAGGGCTTTGGCGCAGTCGGAAAGCACGCGGCGCGTTTTCTCGCCAATCTTGGCGCAGTGCTGGTGGCGGCAAATGATTCCCGCGGCACGATTCATGATCCCAAGGGTCTCGATCTCGGCATCCTCTTCCCGCTCAAGGAAGCCGGCAAGAGCGTGCGCGATTACCCCGGCGCGATGCGCCTCGAGCGCGATGCAATCATCGACGTCGATTGCGACATCTGGATTCCAGCGGCACGCCCGGATGTTGTAAATGAGGACAATGCGCGGCGTCTCAAGACGAAGCTCGTTGTCCAGGGCGCCAATATCCCCTTCACCGTTGGCGCGGAGCGAATCCTGCGCGACAAGGGCGTGCTGGTGGTGCCGGACTTCATCGCGAATGCCGGCGGCGTAATCTGTGCAGCCATGGAGTATCACGGCGCTACGCAGTCGGCCGCGTTCGCGGCGATCGAGGAGAAGTTGCGGACCAACACCAAACAAGTGCTCGACGCGGTTCGCCAGCGCGGGATATCTCCGCGCGATGCTGCCGTGCAACTCGCTACCGAGCGGGTGCGCCGCGCAATGGCGACGCGCCGCTGGTCCATTTATTGAGGAGACACGGAAGCGCACCAGACGACATGTATCGGATTCGCTTTCATGGCCGCGGCGGCCAGGGCATCAAGACCGCCGGCCGCATTCTCGGGACGGCCTTCTTCGAGGAAGGCTTCGAGGTCCAGGACGCGCCGATTTACGGTGCCGAGCGGCGCGGTGCGCCGATGTTCGCGTATGTGAGGGCCGCGCGCGCGCCAATCCAGGAACGTGGTGTCATCACGCATCCCGATCTTGTCGTGGTGGCGGATGAGACGCTCGTGCCGGTGCCGGCGGCCAACCTCATGCTCGGGGTCACGGCCGACACGGTACTGCTCCTGAACAGCAGAGAGAGGCCCGACACCTGGCGCCAGCGCCTCAACAGCGGCGCGACCGTCATCGCCCTGCCGGTAACCGGCGAAATCACGGACCGGGCCGCGCTGCCTCACATCGGCACGCGCTGCGCGGGGGCAGCGGCGCGCCTGCTTGGCGTGATCTCGCGCGCCGCCCTGGAACGCGCGCTCCGCACAGAACTTCGCGCGCTCGGCGAAGCCGCGCTCACGGCCAACCTCGACGAAGCATTCAGCGCGTTTGACGCCATGGCGGCGCACGAGGGCGTTGTGCACGAAGGGGCCGCCATTAGCGCCCGCGCGTATGAGGCCCCGGACTGGACTGAGCTGCCGTTCGAACCGGCACGCGTTGCGGCGCCGGACATTTTCGCGCCAGCGACCAGCGTGCAGGTGCGCACCGGGCTGTGGCGCACGATGCGCCCGGTGATCGACTATGCCCACTGCCACCGCTGCGTGTGGGTGTGCTCGACGCTCTGCCCGGACAGCGCGATTCACGTGCGCGCCGACGGGGCGCCGGAGATCGACTACGACCACTGCAAAGGCTGCCTGGTCTGCGCCGCAGTTTGTCCGCCGCACGCCATTCAGGCCGTGCCCGAACATGAAGCGGCCAAGATCGAGGCGGGTGGCGCGGGATGAACCGCCAGCTTCTCACTGGCAATGCGGCGGCGGCCTGGGGCGCACGCCTCGCGCAAGTCGACTACGTGCCGGCGTTTCCGATCACGCCACAGACCGAAATCATTGAAACGCTGGCACGCTGGTTTGAGCACGGCGAGATGACGGGCCGCCTCACGATGCTCGAATCGGAACATTCCATGGTCACCGCTGCAGCTGCCGCGGCCGCAACCGGGGTGCGCGTATTCACGGCGACCTCCTCGCAGGGCTTGCTGTACGCCATGGAAATGATCTTCACCGTACCCGGGTGGCGTGCGCCGTTTGTGCTGGTGAATGTCTCGCGCGGGCTCGCCAGCCCGATCACGCTCGAATCGGACCACAACGACGTGCTCGCCACGCGCGACAGCGGGTTCCTGCAGGTGCACTGCGCCACCTGCCAGGAGGTGCTCGACCATGTGCTGCTCGCCTACCGCATTGCCGAGGACAGCCGCGTGCGCCTGCCGGTGATCGTCAATCTCGACGGCTTCACGCTCTCCTTTACGCGCGAGCCCGTCGAATTGCCCGCGACCGAGGCAGTGCAACGATTCCTGCCGCCGTTCGATCCACAGAACGTGCGCTTTCGCGCCAGCAAGCCGGTGTCACAGGCGGTAGCCGTGCTGGCCGGCTCGCCCTACTCGTATTTCCGCTACGAGACTCACCTCGCCGCGCAACAGGCGCTCGCCGTGCTCGACGAGATCGCCGAGCAGTTCTTTCAGACATTCGGGCGGCGCACGGGTCCGCTGGCGACCTATCGCAGCGAGGATGCCGACATGGTGTTCGTCATGATCGGCGCGGGGGCGACCAAGGCCTGCGAGGCGGCCGATCGCTTGCGCGAGGCCGGCGTCGCGGCCGGGGTGGTGCGACCGCGCTGGCTGCGGCCCTACCCGGCGGCCGCGCTGCGCGCCGCGTTGGCCGGCAAAAAGGCAGTCGCCGTGATCGATCAGGATTTGTCCATGGGACAGGGCGGCGTGCTGCACGCGGAGCTGGCGGCCGCGTTGTATGGGATGCCCAACGCGCCGATGTTGGCGAGCATCATCGGCGGCCTTGGCGGACGGAACATCCCGCCGGAGGAGTTCTACGACATTGCGAAGCGCATGCTGGGCTTCGCAGCGCGCGGCGAGACGCCGCCGCCACAACTGCTTTTCACGGAACGTGAACTGCGCCAGGTCCGCAAGCTTCAGGCGATCGCGGTGGTTGAGCGAAAAGAGCTGGGAGAGAAGCCATGAGCGATGCGATCCGGCGCATGAAGGATCTGCCTTCCACTCACCTGCTCGGCACCGGCACGCCCATGTGCGCCGGCTGTGGCGGACTCGAGGCGCTACACCAGATCTACGACGTGCTCGGTACCAACACCGTGTTCGTCAATGCGGCAGGCTGCATGACGCTGCTCTCGGTCTATCCGTTCACGCCGTTTCGCGGCTCGTGGCTCTACACCGCCATGGCCTGCGCACCGGCCGGCGCGCAGGGAGTGCGCGATGCGCTCGACATCCTGCTCGCAAGCAAGCGCCTGCCGCCGGAGGACGACCTTCAAACCATCGTGCTGACGGGTGACGGTGCCGCCTACGGCATGGGGCTCTCCTCCACGTCGGCTGCCATCGACCGCAACCTCGACTTCCTCTACATCTGCTACGACAACGAGGGTTATGGCAACACTGGCCAGCAGTCCTCACCGGCAACGCCGCATGCCGCGCAGACCGCGACCAACACCGGCTCGCGCGGATTCCCGGGTTACAAGAAGGATCTGTTCGGTATCTGGGCCGCGCACCGGCCGGCGTACGTCGCGACTGTCATCGGCGCCGAGCCGCTCGATCTCGCCAAGAAGATCGAGAAGGCCAAGTCCTTGCGCGGTCCGCGCTTGATCCTCGCGCTCGCGCCCTGCCCCACCGGATGGGACTTTGACCCGGCCGAGTCCGTCGAGATCGGACGACTCGCCGTCCGAACCGGCGTATGGCCGCTCAAGGAATACATCGACGGCAAAGTGATTCACAATCACGTGCCGCATCCGCGGGCCCCGGTTGAGGAATACCTCAAGACGCAGGGGCGCTTTGCGCATCTGTTCAGTCCCGAGCGCAACGACGCGCTGCTCGGCGAGATTCAGGCACACATCGACGCATACTGGGCGGCGGTGAATGAGTGACGTGAGGGTCCAGGACATTCAAAGGGGGGTAAGCCATGTATCAACGCATCCTGGTGACGGTGGACGGGAGCAGCACATCCGACCTCGCCGTCCACGAAGCGGCCAAGTTGGCCAAGGCGCAAGGAGCCACGCTGCGGCTGATCCACGTGGCCGATTCAGTGGCGCTCGACGCGTACCGTGAATTCGCGCCGCCGCAGGGACTGGGCGAGGCTGCACGCAGGGCGGGCGCAAAGATACTGGAAAACGCCCAAACGCTTGCCCGCAAGCACGGGATCGAGGCAGAGACGAAACTGCTCGAGATCACGACTTTTGCGCAACACGTTCCCGACATGATCGCGGACGAAGCGAAGGCGTGGCCCGCGGATCTGATCGTCATCGGCACGCACGGCCGCCGTGGTGTGCGCCACCTGCTGCTCGGCAGCGTCGCCGAGGGCGTAGTGCGCTGTGCGGCGGCACCGGTCTTGCTGATTCGCGGCGCCTAGGTCCCGGCGCGCAACCGGCGATGCATCGGGGGAGGCGAATGGGTGATGACCGTGGGGACGCACAGCTATTGCCACCGGGGCGGTGAGCAGCCGCTGCTCGGCGCAACCATTCCCGAGCATTTCGCGCGTGTCGTGGCACGCGTGCCTTCCCGCGAGGCGGTCGTCGGCATTCCGCAGGGACGCCGGCTCACCTACGCACAACTCGCAGAGGCCATCGACGGACTGGCACGCGGTCTCACGGGGCTCGGTTTCATCAAGGGCGAACGGATCGGTATCTGGTCGACCAACAACATCGAATGGCTGCTGCTGCAAATGGCCACGGCGCGGATCGGCGCGGTGCTCGTCAACATCAACCCGGCCTACCGCGCGCGCGAGCTCGCCTACGCACTTGAGAAATCCGAGGTGCAGGCGCTGTTCCTCATTCCCTCGTTCCGGAACAGCGACTACGTGGCGATGCTCACCGAGCTCATGCCGGAGCTCACCGAACAACCGGCCGCCGAACTGAAGCTGCATCGCTTCCCCGCACTGCGACAAGTGGTGCTCTTCGATCCCCGCCATCCGGCCCAAACTGCGCGACCACATCCGGGCTTTTTGCTCTGGAACGAAGTGCTGGCCACCGGCACCGGCATTGACGCCAAGAGGCTGGATTCGATTACGGCGTCGCTCGACCGGGACGATGCGATCAACATCCAGTACACCTCCGGCACCACCGGCTTTCCCAAGGCGGTCGTGCTTACCCATCACAACATCCTGAACAACGCCTGGTTTGCCGCGCACGCCATGCACTTCACCGAGACCGATCGCTTGTGCGTGCCGGTGCCGTTCTACCACTGCTTCGGCATGGTGCTGGCTAATCTGTTGTGCCTCTCGGTTGGTGCCTGCCTGGTGATTCCCAGCGAGCACTTCGAAGCGCATGCGGTGCTGGCTGCCGTCCAGCAAGAGCGCTGCACGGCAATCCATGGCGTGCCAACCATGTTTATCGCGGCACTCGAGGAGCCGTCGTTCGCGAGCTTCGATCTCGGCTCGCTGCGCACCGGGATCATGGCCGGGGCGCCGTGCCCGCCCGCGCTCATGACGCGCGTGATCGAAACCATGCACGTGCCGGAGATCCTGATTGGCTATGGCGAGACCGAGGCTTCACCGATCACGCACCTTACTGCCCCCGAGGATTCATTCGAGCGGCGCACCGAAACCGTCGGCACCAACCTGCCGCATCAGGAAGTGAAGATTGTCGACATGAAGAGCGGTACCACGGTACCGCTCGGCACGGTCGGCGAGATCTGCTTTCGCGGGTACCACCTGATGCGTGGCTACTACGGCGATACCGAGGCAACGCGCAAGGCCATCGATGCGCAAGGCTGGCTGCACTCGGGCGACCTCGGCACCATGGATGCCGACGGGTATGTGCGCATCACCGGCCGCCTCAAGGAGATGATCATCCGCGGTGGCGAAAACATCTATCCGGCCGAAATCGAAGAGTTCCTGTTCACGCATCCGAAGATCGCGCAGGTCGCGGTGTTCGGCATCCCGGACAAGTTCTACGGCGAAGTGGTGATGGCCTGGGTGCAACTGCACGCCGGCCAATCCGCGACCGAGGACGAGATCAGGGATTTCTGCAAGGAGAAGATCGCGCACTTCAAGATTCCCGCGCACATCTGGTTTGTCGAGGAGTTCCCGATGACCGTCACTGGCAAGCTGCAGAAGTTTCGCATGCGCGAAATCGCCCTGGAACGGATGCAATCGACCGGCGGAACCGCCGCCTGAGCCGCGGAACCCATGGGAAAAAAGGATACCGAGTGCGTCGCGTTCCTGCAGTGGGCGCTGCCGCGTCTTGGTCTGCGCTGGTCGGGTTATCGCAAGGTGCATGCGCAGGTCTGCAAGCGGGTTGCCCGCCGCTGCCGGCAGCTGGGATTGGCCGACATCGCGTCCTACCGCGACTACCTCGCACAACACGCCGGGGAATGGCCGGTGATCGATGGCCTGTGTGCCATCACGATCTCTCGCTTCTACCGCGACCGCGCGGTATTCGATAGCCTCGCCCAAAACGTGTTGCCCGCGCTCGCCCGGTCGGCCCAGCGACGGGACGCCGCGACGCTTGCGGCCTGGAGCATAGGTTGCGCGAGTGGCGAGGAGCCCTACTCGATCGCACTCGCCTGGCACTTTGCATCGAGCGCTGCCGTCCCCGGCATGCGCTTGCAGATCCTGGGCACCGACGTCGACGAAACGGTGCTTGAGCGCGCACGCGCCGGTTGCTACAGCGCGGGCAGCCTGAAAGGCTTGCCGGCCGCCTGGCGCACGCAAGCCTTCGAAGCGCGCGACGCCGAGTTCTGTCTGCGCGACGACTTTCGCGCCGACGTTAAATTCCGCCACGAGGACATGCGCAAACGACTGCCCGACGACACGTTCGATCTCGTTCTCTGCCGCAACCTGGCCTTTACGTACTTCGATGAGGCGGCCCAACGCGCCGCACTCGACGGGATCAGCCGGCACCTGCGGCCGGGCGGGGCGCTGGTGCTCGGCACACATGAAGCGCCGCCGCCGGATCGATGCTACACACCGTGGCCGGGATTGCGGCCACTTGGCATCTTTGTCTTCCGCCCTGGCCAGGCGGAGACCGATCGCTTCGACTGAGAGCGGCCGAACCGGCGTAGACGTCGCCCGCGTCTGACGGTCGGTCTCGATTTACCGGGTGAGCAGCCTTGATCCTACAGGCGTTCCCCGTGCCCGGCCGCTCGGGTCCGCGGGCGGTAGAGGAGCATGCCCAATGCTGCCACGACGGTGATGACCGCCCCGGCGACGAACGTGGCCGGGGCGCCGAATGCGCTCCACAAGGTGCCCGCGATGACGCTCGCCAGCAAGAGCGCGCCGCCGCTAACCAGGTTGAACACACCGAAGGCCGTACCGCGAAGGTCAACAGGTGCAGTATCGGCAACGAGCTTTGAAAGCAGCCCCTGGGTGAGTGCCATGTGCAGGCCCCAAAGCGCCGCGCCAACGAACGCCAGTACAGGCGACGTTGCGACCGCTAGCACGACATCGGCAGCGATGAGTACCCCAAGCCCGGATATTAATGGCACTCGTGCAGACAGCCGATCAGCCGCGGCACCCGCCGGGTAGGCGAACGCCGCGTAGACAACGTTCATGACGATCATGATGAGCGGCACGTAGCCAATGGCAAGCCCAACGTCCTGCGCGCGCAGAACCAGGAACGCCTCGCTGAACCGGGCAAGCGTGAATATCGCGCCGAGCACCACGACCAACCAGTAGCGAACGGGCAGGCGTTTGGCGTCACCAAAGGCGAAACGGTTCGCGGAAGCATCGCCTTGCGCCGAGTGTTCCGGTTCGCGCACTGCAAGTGCGAGCAGCGCCACTGCGAGAAATGCCGGGATTACCGCCACCCACAACACCGCTTTGATGTCGTTCGCGAACCAGGCCATGAACAGCAGTGCGAGCAGCGGCCCGAGGAAAGCTCCCACCGTATCGAGCGCCTGCCGCAGACCGTAGGCTGCCCCCCGGAGTTGCCGTGGCGCGATGTCCGCGACGAGCGCGTCACGCGGTGCACCGCGGATACCCTTCCCGATTCGGTCGACGAAGCGCGCCGCGAAAACCCACTCAATCGTGGTCGCAAGCGGAAATACCGGTTTGGTGATGGCACTCAGCGTGTACCCCAGGACAACAAGGAGCTTGCGCCTCCTGAGGTAATCGCTGATCGCGCCCGAGAACAGTTTCGTGGTTGCGGCGGTAGCTTCTGCGACGCCTTCGATGATGCCGACCGCGACCATGGACGCCCCGAGCACAGTGGTCATGAAGATCGGCAGCAGGCTATGGACGAGCTCCGAGGACATGTCCATGAACATCGAGCCAAGCCCGAGTACCCAGATGCTTCTGGGCAAAGCGCGATAAATCGCGCTCTTCGAAGGTGACGATTCAGGGCTGTTCGGCGGAAGAGCGCTCACGGGCATTGCACTCTGCAGATGGCCTGATGGTCTAGCTGCACGACGCCGGCCGAAGTGGCTTCAGGAAATCCGCGACACCAGGATCTTGCGAGACGACACTAGCGGGTCACAGCAGGACGCGCGACGCCGGTCGGTCTGGTGGCGCGATGAGCGCCGAGCAGCTCCTCCACGCGCTCGCGCCCGAGGTCCTCTTCCTTCTCGAGCGCCTCGATCACGCGATCGAGGTCACT
>DKBM01000002.1:0-9126 GCA_002451215.1 Proteobacteria bacterium UBA6900 | reverse complement strand
GCGCCACGGTGACTCGGCGCCGGGTGGCGCCGGGAACGCTCCCTGCTATTTTGCGGGCTTGGGCGCCGGTGCCAGATGCCACTGCTCTTTCGGAACCACCTTTGACTGCGGTGTATCCGCAACATAGGCGGGCGTCATGATCTGCACGCCGTATTCATTGAACACATCGAGAATATTCCGATGCAAGGCAGTATAGAGCTGCGGCATCTGGCGCGGCTGGTCGCAATGGACATTAAGCTCGTAGGTCACGCAGAAATCACCCAGGGCCTGCTGCAACACAAACGCACCCGGCTCCCGCAGTAATCCGGGGGTACGTTCCGCCGCCATCAGCAGCATCGCTTCCACCTGCCGCCACGGGGTCTCGTAACCGATGCCAACCGTGGTGTGCAGAATCAGGCCTTGCGTTCCGGAGATGCCACTGAAGTTCACGAGGTCACTGTTCAGGATGATTGAATTGGGAATAACGACCCGCTCCCCCTTCAGACTGCGCAGGCTTGTCACCAGCAGCCGCACCTCCTCAACATCACCGACGTGAGCGCCAATCTTCACGCGGTCACCGACCCGGAACGCGCGCCGGTAGGTCATCGTGTATCCCGCGATAATATTGGCAATCACCGAAGTCGACCCGAGTGAGAAGATGACGCCAAGAAACAACGAGATGCCCTTGAACGCGCCAGATTCCGATCCTGGTATGTACGGATAGGCGACCACCGCGGCGAACGCGATCACGAGCAGTCGAACGATTCGATAGGTCGGCCACGCCCAATCCTGGTCGAAGGTCTCGAGCTTGACCGATCCGTGCGCGATCGCGGCAAAGAACAGCCGAACCACTTTGAGCAGGTAGCGCGTGACAATGATCAAGATTGCGATGAACACGAGATTTGGCACGGCCTCGGCCAGCCCATTGCCAATCGTCACCAACGGTTCCACCAGTACGGAAGACAACCGGCGTTCGGCTCCTCGCGTCCAGGGAATCTGACCCAGCGCGAGGTCGATGAATGCAAGCATGGCCACCAGGGCCGCGACGACATGTGCGGTGCGCAATACTCCTTGCAGCCCTGCCCACAGGGAGTCGGCACTGAGAAGGCGGAACGTCTGGATTTGCACATCGCCCACCTTTCGCTGGACATGCTGGGCAACCAGCGCATTCAGTCGCCGGAAGCCCTTGCCGAGCAAGTAGAGCACTACCGCCAGCAGCACAGCCGCGGCCAACACGTAACCGGCTACAAACAGCAGCGCACGCGGCGTGCGTACGCGCCGGTAATCCGTAACCGCTTCGGCGATGCGGGCGCGATAAACCTCAGCAAGAATCTGGCGCGAAACGCCCTCGATCTTCGCGTCAACGTCAAACACGTTGAGAATTTCATGCTTGCCGGCGCCGATTCGGACGCGATCGCCGCGGTCGACAATCTCGATAGCATTGGGCGCAATCGCTTCATCCTTTGCCATAGCCTCGATGCGTGCAGCGACTGACGCTGCGCGCCGCGCGGCCGGAAAAGCCGAGACGCCGCGTACCTCGAACAGCGTGACGCCGTCGATCACCACTGGCGCGGTTTCTGGCACCGGCGCGGCGTTGCCTGCTGCAGTTGTTGCTGTGCCACTTGCACTACCGACTGGCGGCTCCGCGGCCTGCGCGCCAACGACGACGAGCAATCCGGCAAGTCCCCAGATCGCGCCACGCCAACTGCCCTGACCAGCACGCACCTTATCCATACCTTCCCGTACCCTTCGAACCAGAATTGGTTCCAATATCATCAATTTCAGTAAGCGTTGGCCAACATCGCGGCCAATCACTGTTTCTTGCTGCTGCCGACGGCGCGCAGCCGCTGCAATTCCTGCCTGAACCACACCGCGCTCTCGATCCCCGGGCCACCATCACAGCGCACGCGATAAGGCTCGCCGGACATGCTGCTTTGCGTCGCGCCCCGTTCGATGAACTCCTCGGTTGTGCTAATCAGATCGCGGGCACGCATGGCGCGATACTTGCGCTCAAGGTGCGCTCGCGCCTTGGAGCTACTCGCCCAGGTGCCATTGCGGTAAAACTCACAACCGGAACTCTCCATGCGCGCCAGCAACTGCGGCACTTCGGTTTCCATCGGCGCTGCAGACACGGCTGACGACAGAAGAATCAGAATCAACGAAACGAATACGAACAGAGAACGCCGGCCGGGTCCGGAGTTAACGAGTCGGATGCGTCGCGTGCGCTTCATTGGGCAATCATGCTACCCGGCCTTCCGGATTTCGGGGAGATACCCTCCGGATAAACCACAGCTGCCTGTCATTTGGCCGGTGGGGCAGGTTGTGCCGCCCCGGCGAGCGGCTTGGCGAGCAAGGCTGCGCACGGATTCTTTTCCTTCGCGCCGAGATCGCCGAACATCAAGATCAGCGCGTACGGCTGCGCAACGCCAATGGCGATCTTTCCAAGCGTTAGCAACGAATGCTCGGTGGGGCCCACGCTGGGTGCCCCCAATGTTCCGCTCAGACGCATGGGAGTTGCTAGTTTTAGCAAAGACGCCTGTTTCGGTTGCGGCTTGAACAATCCATTGATTTCCTCGGTTGCGAGATTCAACACCATCTCACCTGCGACCGTGACGTCGCGCGAATCGAGAAGCAGCAACTCACTACGGACGACGCCATCACCAATGTTGAAGCGCCCCGCTACGCAATTGAGCTCGGTATCGGAATTCCTGGCCCAGGACACCGGGTTAAGAATCTGCATGAGATTCCCGCCCCACACCTCGAGCAGCCTGCCACGTATGTAACCCTTGTCGCCGACAATCTCCACCCTGCCTTGTGCGTGCTCCAGCATCGCGTGCAGATCGTTGCCCTCCCCGAGAATTCGTGCCTGCAGTGCGAGCACGCCTTTCACGCCGCCGGTCACGCCGCTGGCCTTTAACAGCGCGCCATAGTCGATCGACGGTGCATCCAACTGGGCCTCGACGGTTGTCGGATCACGGCGCGCATCGATCGTCACGTTTAGTACCGTCGGCGCACCGCTCACGTCACTGCGCAGGTTCTTCAGCACGAGTCGCCCGTTCACGGCCCGTAGTTGTCCGTTGAATGAGGCAAGGACTTTGCCTTCGTCAGAGAATTTCAGATCATCGAGCGACAGATCGACATCTGCCTCGCGAATCCGCTTTCCCGACAGAGGGATTTCGGGGATCACCTTCCGTCCTTCGGGCGCTGTTGGCTCGGGGCCGAGTATCAACTCTGGCTCAACATCGTTTCGCAGATCCTTGAAACGAATCTCGCTCGGCGCGAGGGCGAAGCGCAAAGCGGGCGAGTCCTTCGCCGACCATGTGACATTTCCCCGAAGCCGGCTGCCGCCAAGCGTGAACTCCAGGTCGGAAAGTCGCACGCGCCCCGGATCCTCCGCGAGCTTGCCTGACAGAGCCGCCGGCCCGCGCGGCGGCAGCTCGGCCCCCGCCACCTCGCTGACGCTCGAGAGCTTGTCCGCGCTGACACTGAATTGACCCTCGAAGAGCGCCTCGGACAATGGCTTGCGCATGGCGCCACGGAATTCCCCGCTTGCCTTCGCAGATTCGATTGAGGCGTCGATGCGCCACGGAGCCTTCGGCGACAACAGCGCTTCAATATTGCCAAGCGTGCCGCGTGCCGCAATTGCCTCGTTCCGATAACGACCCCGCACAACTGCCTTTATCGGACCCCCGGATTTGGTCGCCGCCTCGACCGTTGCGCTGCTGATCACGATCGGCGTCTTTCCTTCAAGGTGCTGCCAGCGAAGCTCGGCACCCTCTGCCGAGAGCTGCCAGCTCGCGCGCACCAACAACTCCGAAAGCGTCCCGGCCGTGCCTCGCCCCTGCAACCGCAGCTGCTTCGCATTGATTGCAAGCGCCGATACCTCGTCCCTACCGGCCCACAGCTTGCTCAGTTCGGCGCCCGAACCCTCCACGTCCAAATCGAAGCCGAACCCCGCCGAATCTGATGTGAAGCGCGCCACACCACGGTATTCAGCGAATCGCGGTACGTGCTCGGTAAGCGCCGAGCGCGTGTCGCCAGAGCGCTTGCCGACATAGCGAAGCGACACATCCACCCCGGCAAGTTTCAGCGGATCGCGCAGACTCCCATTGACGTCGGCGTGCAGACTGCCGGCCACCACCCTTCCGCGAAATGCCCAGTCCTGCTCAGCGGCAAGGAGCGCTTTGAGCGAGCCGCCATCCAGCGTCGCTTCGACTGGAAGATCGTGGAAACGGCCCGTCAGGTCCACACGCACCGGTTCATCCGGCACCAACCTCGCGTCCAGCCTGTTGATCTCGCCCTCCGTACGATCCCCGTCCGGTGCCCGATACCCGAGCTTCGAGCTCTCCACGCGAAGCGACACGACCTCTACCGCCACGCCGGGTCCACCGGCCGTATCGGCCTTGGGTCCAAGCTGCCAGTTGGGAGTGCCGTCAGCGGCCTTTTCAAAAAGCGCTTCACCACCGACGAGCATCAGCTCGACGATCCGAAGCCGGCGACTCAGCAAAGGCAAGAGCGCGATCCTGATCTCGAGTCTTTTGGCTGACACGAAGACCGGCCGCGACGCCTTCGGCGGATTGGCAATACTCACGTCCTCCATGACCAGGCGCGGTCGCAGCGATCGCTCCAGAGTGATCGTGCCGCTGATTCTCACCTGCCGGTCAAGACTGCGGGTTAGCAGCGCCTCGACCTCGCCGTGGTGCTTGTCGATATCAATTGTCATCACGGCCACGTACAGCGCAACCAGCGCCAACACCACTACCGCCGCCAGCACGGCAGCGGCAATTAGCAGGCGCTTTCTTGTCAGGACGTTGTTGGTCATGGAAGCCCGATGGCTACCTATATATGGGTTGAGATGCTCTCGCCGCTTTGATCCGCGTCATTGTCGCAGTGATGGGAAGCGATTAGTGTAACGCCAAGTTCTGGGAGGATCTGCATGGCCATTCATCCGCTCGCGGGGAAACCCGCCCCGCGCGAGAGTCTCGCGGATATCGACGCGCTCAGGCGCGCCTACTACGATGAGCAGCCCGATGTGGGCAAGGCCCCCGAACGGGTAAGTTTCGGCACCAGCGGCCACCGTGGAACGAGCCTCGAGCGCAGCTTCAATGAGGCACACATCCTCGCCATTACCCAGGCAATCTGCGATTACCGCCGCGACAATGGGGTCGAGGGTCCGCTCTATCTCGGCAAGGACACACACGCGCTTTCGGACCCCGCGCAGCGCACTGCGCTGGAAGTGCTCGCGGCAAACGGCGTCGAAACCGTGGTTCCGAGCGACGGCGGCTACACCCCGACACCGGTGATCTCCCGCGCGATTCTCGTGCACAACGCTGATCCAGAATCGCGTCGCGCCGATGGCATTGGCATCACGCCCTCGCACAACCCGCCGACAGATGGCGGCATCAAGTACAACCCGCCGGGCGGCGGCCCGGCCGACACCGATGTCACCAGCTGGATCGAAGCCCGCGCGAATTCGCTGCTGGTCGAAGCAAACAACAGCGTGCGCCGGCTCCCTTCCGGCGTTGGCGGCGCGCCGGATGTTCGTGCCGAAGACTTCGCCGGCAGCTACATCGCCGATTTGGCAAACGTCATCGACTTCGAGCCGATCCGCAAGGCGCGGCTACGAATCGGCGTTGACCCGCTCGGCGGTGCCGGCGTCGCTTATTGGAAGCCGATTGCCAAGCGTTACGGCCTCAATATTACCGTGGTAAACGACCGGGTCGATCCGGCTTTTGGCTTCATGACGCTCGACCACGACGGCAAGATTCGCATGGACTGCTCAAGCCCTTATGCCATGGCGAGCCTCGTGGGTCTGAAGGACAATTTCGACATCGCCTGGGGTAATGACGCCGATGCCGATCGGCACGGCATTGTCACTCGCTCCCAGGGGTTGCTCAATCCGAATCACTATCTCGCGGTGGCCATTCACTACCTCCTGAATCATCGGCCCGACTGGTCACCCACCGCGGCAGTCGGCAAGACCCTGGTAAGCAGCGCGTTGATTGATCGTGTGGTGACGGGACTTGGGCGGACACTGCTGGAGGTACCGGTCGGCTTCAAGTGGTTCGCGCCGGGGTTGCTCGACGGCTCGCTCGTGTTCGGCGGCGAAGAGAGCGCCGGCGCCAGTTTTCTGCGCCGCGACGGCTCAGTGTGGACGACCGACAAGGACGGCATCATTCTCGGGTTGCTCGCGGCGGAGATCACCGCTGTTACTGGCAAGGACCCCGGCGTCTACTACCAGGAGCTCACGCGCGAATACGGCGCTCCCTTCTACAAGCGCATCGACGCACCCGCTTCTCCTGAACAAAAGGCCGCGTTCAAGCGTCTCACGCCCGATCGTGTCAGCGCGGCGGGACTCGCCGGCGATGCCATTGTCGCGCGCCTCACGCGCGCGCCGGGCAACGACGCACCCATCGGGGGACTCAAGATCGTGACGGCCAACGGCTGGTTCGCCGCCCGCCCTTCCGGCACCGAGAACATCTACAAGCTCTACGCCGAAAGCTTCCAGAGTGCAGCGCATCTCGATGCCATCATCCGCGAGGCACAAGACATCGTCGCGCACGCGCTGGCTGATGGTTAGGCTGACACCGACCGCGACCAGTCGACCCCACACCGACAGGAGACAGCAATGGCAGAGACCCCCGAGGATGCCGGGGTCGTACTGGCGCTCATCGAGCGCATCAAGATGCAGCGCCTGCCGCGCGCCCTTGATATCAAGGACAGGATCGATCGAGGCGGACTTTTGAAAGAGCTGGACATGGCGTTCCTCAAACAGGTGTTTGAGGATGCCCCGCACGTCAAGGCGCTCGCCCACAAGCACCCTCAATGACAGCCCATGGTGGCGCGCGCCTTCCCGCTCTAAAAGGAAATCACGGACAAGGCCCTGACGAAAGAAAGAGCAGCGGGCGGCGACAAGCGTTAGCCGATTTCCACGAAGCCCATCTCTCAGTAGCGAATCCGGTCCACGCCTACACGTACGGCTGGTAAGCGGGTTCGTACATCTGCGTTCGAATGAAAGCAGCGAGATCGGCCGGACGCTCGCGACCAGCCAGACCGCGCTGATACCCGAGCTCGGCCACGGCGGTGGCAATCCCCGCTGAAATTTCCCGAATGCGCGCCAGCGGCGGATACAGCCGCCCCTCCGCGATTTCGTCCACCGAAACCATATCCGCCAGTGCCCGGGCCGCCACGAGGAACATCTCGTCGGTAAAAGTGCGTGCGCGACAGGCGATCGCGCCGAGCGCCACGCCGGGGAAGATGTAGAGGTTGTTGCCCTGCCCCGGGACGAAAGTGTGGCCCTTCACGTTCACAGGCGGGAACGGACTTCCGCTCGCAAACACCACGCGCCCGTCGGTGGCGTCATAGGCCTCCTGCGCGGTGCACTCGGCCTTGGACGTCGGATTGGACAAGGCAAACACGATCGGGTGCGCGTTCAGGCGTGCCATGGCTTCGAGCACGGATCGGCTGAACGCGCCAGCGGCGGCCGAGACTCCGATGAGCGCCGTCGGGTGGATCGTATCGACGATGGTCACGAGATTCTGCAGCGGCGCGTGTTCATGCGCGTAAGGGCGCTTGTGCGCGGGCAGGTCGGTGCGACTGCTCACGACCAGTCCGTGCGTGTCTGCGAGCCAGACCCGACGGTGTGCCTCGATCTCGTTCAGCCCCTCCTGCATCAACGCCGCAACGATCAGGCCGCTGATACCGAGCGCGGCCTCGCCAGCACCGAGGAACAGGAATCGCTGTTCGGCAAGCCGCCCGCCCGTGATGCGCAGCGCGGCATAGAGTCCAGCCAGCGCCGCTGCCCCCGTACCCTGGATGTCGTCGTTGAAGCAACACATGCGCGCGCGATAGGCCTCGAGCAGGCGGAAGGCGTTGGCGTTGGCGAAGTCCTCGAACTGCAGCAGCGCGTGCGGAAACACCGTGTGCACGGCCGATACGAATTCCTCCATCAATGCGTCGTACTCCGCCCCGCGAATGCGCCGCCGGCGCGTACCGAGGTATAAGGGATCGTCGAGCAGTGCCTCGTTGTTTGTGCCGGCGTCGAACATGACCGGCAGCGTCTGCAGCGGCGGCACGCCGCCACACACCGTGTAGAGCGTGAGTTTGCCCACCGGGATGCCCATACCATTGGCGCCCAGATCGCCCAAACCCAGAATGCGTTCGCCGTCGGTGACGACGATGGCTCGCACCTCCTCCCGGTACGGCCAGTTGCCAAGAATCTCGGCCATTCGGCCACGGTCTTCGGCACTCAGGTAGATCCCGCGCGGGCGCTGGAAGATTCGGCCGAACATCTGGCAGGCGAGCCCGACGGTGGGTGTGTACACGATCGGAATGCATTCCTCGGCGTTGTCCCGCAACACGCGGAAGAATAAAGTTTCGTTACGATCGTAGAGAGCCGTGAGGTAGATGAACTTTTCGAGATCGTTGGCCTGCCGCCGGACGTTCTCGAGCACGCGCGTTTCCTGCTGCTCGATCGTCGACACGCCAGGCGGCAACAACCCGTGCAGCCCAAGCGCGTCGCGCTCCTCGATCGTGAACGCGCTGCCCTTGTTTAGCACCGGGTCGCGCAGCAGCTCCAACCCGCGCGGAAAGTGCCCGCCGTAAGTCTTGATCTTGATCTGGACGCTGTCCCGTGCCATTGCACCGTCACGCTATGCCTTGACAGTCGGCCCAACCATGACGCAGATCAATCCTCGCCCGCGAACGCTACGCTGCCCCATGTCGGTCGGGCTCGCTATCGGCGACGCGGGGCCGGGCGCGGCGTTGCCGGCGGTCGGGGTGGCGGCGATGGACGCGACGGCGGCGCTATCGGGTGGGTCGGCCTCGGCGGCCTCTCTATCGGATGCTCTGGCCGTGGCGGCGGTGGCCCAACTCCGCCGGGAGGTGGACCATAACCCGGACCCCAGTACCAGGGATCGTAGTACCCCACACCAACGTAGACGGACCCGCCTACATGGCCGGAGCCGGAGCCGGCACATCCCGCCAGCAGCGTCATGACACACGCCAGGGCAAGGATTGCGGATCGGTGCTGATTCCGCGACAGACGAGTCGCGCCACTCATCGCTTCGACCCTGCGTCGTTCGATGGCGTCCAGTCGACGATGCCGAGCACGCCGCCCCTCGGGTCAGCGATCACGGCGAGATTACC